>JAYSRH010000274.1:0-9911 GCA_043721115.1 Fibrobacteria bacterium
ACTATGGGCGAGTCGATGACAATCAAGTTTTCGAATGGTACAGGCAATCCTGCATAACTATCCGGATAAATATCCTGCAAGCCTCCGCCCATGAGGCGGACCAGGTTGTTTCCAATGAGATCCCGGACCACGGTTTCTTTCATTCGCCTTGCCATTATATCACTTCCATCTGCCGGATTCCTCAATATCATTGACTTATACCAGCCCTTTGTGATTTAATTTTTGGGTGGAAACAACCTCGCCACCCGACAAGGAAATGCCTCGGGTTCTTCATATCGACTACCCAGGCGCCATCCTTAGATTGCTGGATAACACATTTCAGAATCAGGGTATGATCTGGGAAAACACTGAATCCGGCGCACAGGGGCTTCACTTAGCTTTGGTTCAAAATTATTCTTTAATTCTCTTAAGTCTTCGAGAGCCGACTATTGATGGCCTGAGGATTGTGAAAGGACTTAAAAGAGCAGGTGTCAACACACCACTGGTTTTGTTTATGCCGGCTCGTGAATTGGAATTGAGAAAACAAGAATTCTCTCGGTTCCCCAATGTTATTGCCTGCCTTTCCAAGCCGTTGGATTTGCGTCAAGTTCAAAAAACCGTAGAGTTTATCCGCCTGCCCCCAGCCTTGCAGGGCAAGGATAAAGCCAAATTGTTAGAGGTGTTGGCGCGAATTGAAGAGGCCGTGAGTGCTCAAGTTTAGCATTGCTGCATCCGGTGATGCGCTGAGTGCCACTTTGCGCGTTGAAGGTTTTAGCCCGATGGAATGGCGTTCCAAATGGCTCGGGCCTTCCGGAGCGGATGGCCCTGAGCGCCTAAAGGTGTATCTGGAATCGCAGGGATTGGATCCTAAAAGTCTCCGTCTGGATGTCCTGAGATGGATTTCGGAAACGCTTTCCGCCACCACCGATGAGACTAAAGTGAAGGATGTTGAAGCGGTGCAAAGCATGGAGATTGCCCAGGGCGGCCAACCCTTGCATGAAGAGCCGCTGGGCTTGACCTTTCATCATTCCTATTTGACTAATGCTGAGGCAATTTCCGAATTGCGTCGAAAGGCCGATGCTTGGGGCTTTGGCGGCATTCGAGAATCCATCGATCCTGCCTATTGGGTTTCCTCCGGGGCTACGGTGCTCAGCTTCCAATCTATTGCGGGCGGCGTCCGGGGTAGAGATGTTTTCGGATCCCCAATCCCGTTTTTACCTTTGAGTGAACGACTACCCGCCTTTGGAAAATCGTTATTCCTCAAAGAGAAAAAACTCATCGCCGTATGCGAAGGCGCATTAATCGTCGAAGATGGCGCACTTAAAATCCTGGGCGCCGATAGTTTGCCGACCTGTCAAGTTGTGGTAGCCACCGATAAAATGACTGCGAACTTAGTCCTTGGCGGTAATTATCTGAATGACTGGTCCGTGACCATGGATATGGTTCAATCCGCATTGCAGGACCAAAATGTCAAATGCATGTTGCCGGTTGCAGAAATACAATCCGTATTGAATCAGTTCAACCAAAATCATTTGCCTATATCGGTACTTGTTTCGCAAGGACGGCGGCCGCTGGAGGGCGTGAATGGTCATGCGCAAATGATCATTGATCCAGAGCCCGAGGTCCCGCTGCCCGGAATCGATGGCAGTATTGATTTCAAAAACTTTTCATACTTCCGTACTGTATCAAATGGTACGCGTTTGGCCGAAGTCCATCCACCGCAAGCCGGTGAGCCGGGTATGAATGTGCATGGAGAGCTTATTCCAGCCCCCAATCCAAAACCATTCGCCGCCGAGCCTGGACTTAATACTGGCTTTGAAGGAATCGATCCCCTTTACTTGGTGGCCTTGAAATCCGGGCGCCTGGCGGTAAAAAATGGTGTACCCGAAGTTGTGGAAGTGCTGGATGTTGCCGGTGACGTATCTCTTAAAACCGGTAATATTGAATTTCCCGGGGCGGTGAAAGTTGCCGGCGACGTGCATAACAATATGGCCATTCAGGCAGTTGGTGATGTTGAAGTGGTGGGCACGGTCGAAGACAGTTTTATCCGTTCAGATGGGGCTATAATCATCAAAGGCGGTGTCAACGGACTCGGACATGGGATCATCAAATCGCGGCTCAGTTCCGTTACCATCGGGTATTTGCATAATCAGCGCATCGAATCGAATTCCCATATCGTGGTCTACAATGAAATAATCAACAGTCAGCTTCTGGCCCGCAAAACCATTACCATGAAATACGGAAAATATTCGGTACTCGGGAGCCATCTTTTAGCCGGTGAAAGCATGGACCTTTTCAATGTCGGTTCTGATGCCGGCGGCAAGACCATTCTGGAATTGGGAAAGGATTTTGAGGTAGAAAAGGATATAGCAGCAAAAAGTAAGCAGCTTATTTCCCATTCTCAGGATTTGGATTTCCTGCGTGATATGGACGACCAGCTGGCCCGCCTGCTGCGCATGCGCCGTAGCCACTCGGATGAAATGATGCTGCTTAAAAAACGCACAGTTGGCGCTATGGAAAACCTCAACATTTGGATGGAATCCTTGCGGAGCGCGCTTGGGGAGCTTTCCAAGCGACTCTACCACAACGGCATTTGTGAACTTCTAATCCGCGGAGTGATATTTTCGGAGACCGTGATCAAGTACCGGGAGCGGGTGCTGATCGTTCCCGTGCACATGTCGCATCGAAAATGGATTTTTCGTGAGCAGGGACCCATGCCCCCACCGGAAGGCGTTTCCATTTAATGTGGAAAAAAGCTTACGCGGCGACTTTCAGCGGGTCGGTTTGATTGAGTACACAAGACGCATGCTGCACGGAAATAGAAAAGTAAACCAATATTCCTGACAGCTTAAAGGCGCCCCGTAATGTGCTTGCGTCCGGTTGCGGCTGGGCGCGTAGCGACCACGGGACGCAGGGAATCATATATCCAAATTCATCCGAGAAACCTGGGTCGGATAGCAACGTGCCGCAAATGCAATTGGCCATTTCACAAAAAGTATCCTGCGTGAATCGGTCGGATTCTCCTGAGTTAAAAAACAGATTCCAATCCGTTTTCCCCACTTCGAGATTGCAAATCATTTCGTATTTGTCGCCTATATTTTTTTGGGAACACGTGAGCGAACCCATTTCAATCGGAGCTTTTAAAGGCTTTGGCAACTTGGCTGTATCAGTAGTCATTGCGCAAAAGAAGGCGTTGGCGGTTTCAGAGGTGGCGCGTGTAATGGATGAGGAAAGTCGGTGTAGTAGAACGTCTAATGAAGGCTTGGGAATTTCGAATGCGTGGGTTACCGATTTTGGGTAGGCTTGCAGGGTCGGCATGGATCCTCCAAAGGAATGGCTTGCTTGGTTCGCAACGGTTTCGCTCTTAGGTATGGTGCTAAAGTAGATTTCGGTCCAAGGTCTAAAATGCTTGAGAGTTTCCTAAGCCCCTACGAATTTTTATTTCAGTCAGCCCTAAAGTTATGCAAACCTGGGTCAAGGTTCTAAAATTAGTGGCAGGGCTGGGACTTTTGCAGCATAGCCGCAAAGAGGCTATCGCCCTGGAAATAGAGGTTCGCGCCTTCAAAAACATCAAAGGAGGTGCTGCCATCCGCATTAGTGGCGCTATCTTGGGAAGGCGCGGGGGCCATCGCGTTTTTATGCCTGGCAAAATAGCGAAGTACTCCTGTTTGATTGTATAACGGTGTACCCATCGCCTGGATCACTTCATTTTTAGTTAGGCCGGCGCGTAGCCATTTTGCAGGGTGTAAAAACTCTCCGGAGAGAATCGTTGTCGCCGTACAAGGATTGTCTTGAGTGAATAGACCATTTCCATAAGCCCTTCGATATAAAGTGTCATCGCGAAAAGTATCATCGAAGCCATAGGCCATGGTGGCTTCAGGATTTTCCGGGAAAAGGAAACCCGTATCATACAGATGATTAATCCTCACTGTGTCCATGGCTTTCGGGTCCGCCTTCCATTCCCCATGGTTCCCGCAAAGACTGTCTAGTTTGGCGATTTTTCCGAACACGGAAAAAGTGCTTTCCGGACCGGAATAGACATAGCCTTCCAGGCTTTGTGGATTGAAATGCGTCGAATCCCAAGGCGGCGTCAAGTCTCCGCTGCGGAGTCCATTTCCACTCTTGTCCTTGACCATGCAACCGCCCAAAATCAAAAAGGCCACAATCAAAAAAATTGTAACAATTGCCTTTTGAATGCGGGCTCGGTCTTTGTGGAGGACTGTTGTTTCGTTAGCGGATTCCATGAATCCATAAAAGATATCTAAAAACCATCCAGAATTGAGTGACGGATGGCTTGTCCAGGCAAGGCTTCTATGATTTTTTCATCGGATTGGGCCAAGTCGATTTGAAAAATGTCCGATTCCTGGAGTGGGGCACCCATCTCAGTGGTCAAAACGGAGACTAATGGTTTGGTGAATTCGGCGGAATTGGGGGCAACCACCTTACCGATGCGTCCATTGGACAAACGCACCAAAGATCCCAGCGGAAAAATCGACATGGCGCGCAATAGGTATTTGACCTGGTCGCCGTCCAAAAGTCCTTTGCCGCACATGGCCAAGAGTGAGACCATGGCTTGATAAGGGAGTAACGATTCCCGATAGCTGCGGGTGCTGATGAGGGCGGTAAAAACATCGGCGATAGCCACAATCCGAGAAAACTTGTTCACGGTATTGCCGGCTCGTTTATCCGGATAGCCGCTGCCGGTCAGGCGCTCATGATGTTGATACGGAATGATGAGACTGGCTTCGGACAATCCGTGCACATGTTCGAGCAATGTCAAACTCAACTTGGGATGCTTCTTAACTTCGAATAATTCATCCTCGGATAGTTTACCGCGTTTAAACCGGATGCTCTCGGGAACAAGCATCATGCCGACATCGGAGAGCAGTGCGCCTTGGGCAACTTCCAAGGATTGAGTGCGGGAATATCCCATGGCCGACGCTATGGACAGAGATACCAAACAAAGTTTTAGAGAATGGTCGTAGAGGTAATCCTCCTCGTTATGCGGGGACATGACAAAATTCAAAATCAAGTTTCTGTCTTTCATGAACGTGTCCATAAAAGACCCGACGATGGAACGTATGACGGCATTGCTGGATATTTCGCGGCGGGCGATTTTCCCAAACAGAATGCGTACTTGCCATACGGCGGCGAGAAATTTTTCTTCATTCTCCGTTTTATAGATTTTTGTGCGCTCTTTAACGGCAAGTTGGGACATGAACTGTTCCAAGGCAGGCGTGACGGGCGTGTCCAACGGATTAAATTGAGCGGCCTTGCGTAGGAACGGGGCTGCCCGCTGAATCCACTCCTGTATTTGAATTTGACTCCGGTGGTCTTTTCCAGGTAGAACCGATTGCACCAGCCCAGAAAAATAGCCGGATTCATCCAGTGCTTTCAGCTCACCGAGAGCTTTTAAGAGTTCTTTTTCACGACGGGAATCAGTGGTATCGGCGGAATGGCTTTTCATAAGGCTCCTGCTAACGAAATGCGATCTCGCCATCTTTCACGAAAAAAGTGCTAGGGCCAGACATGGATTCCACTACCTGGAACTTCTCTTTTCCGATTTTGACCACAACCCCGGGAAAGACGGTGCGATGAATGGTGACAGAGGCTGATTCCAAATTGGATTCCAAGTTTTCCAAAAATGAAAAGCGCTCCTGCAAATTTTTAGTTTTGGCTTCCACCTTAAGCCTATACCCTTCCATTTCGAACATGAGTTCGATATTGCGGGGGTCCAAACCACGATTGAGCTTTTCCAAATCCTGAATGTGCCGTAAGGACTCGCCCAGCTTCCGATTATAATTTCCCATTTTTTCCATTTCCAAACGGATACCGGCCATTTCCTCTTCCGTAGAAAAATCGAATCCAGCCTCAAGTTCCGTCGGGGTGCCGGTATCGCTTCCCGCTATCTGGCATTCAATGGCATAGCGGGCCTGTACTTTACCGCCGGCTACCAACCCGTTTATGGCGACAGAATGACGCGCTTGTAATTTGCTGTTGAGCGCTTCCTTATAGATGAGGATCGTTCGGTCACTTTTGACATGTTGATTTCTCACATATCCTAGGCTGATATCTCCTCGAGCTTGCATTACGCCCTTGCCTTGACCTGTGAATCCCCCTTTGATAAAAATCTTCCCTAGGGATGTCACTTGGCAATCCTCGACCAATCCCAGAATTTCCAGATCGCCGCCGGAATCCACGGAAAAACCGGACTTAACGTCGCCTTTTATTAAAACGGATTTCCCAAAATTGACATTGCCTGTGCCGTAATCGACATCGCCGGCAACCTGGTAAAAATCTTGAATATCCAAGAGTCCATCGATCAGTCTGGCATGGCCGCCGGATATGGCCACAATCAAGTTTGAATCATTGGCGGACTTTTGCACATTGACGCCAAGCTTTGGCATAAAAGCTTTTCCGGGTAGGGCAGGCACAGGCTTGCCAATTACGTCGAGGCCCGGCGTACCGGCTTCGGGAGGATGGATGATGGCCAGTGGTTCTCCCGGCTGAATATAGCGTATCAAGGAAGCCCGCAAATCGATAGTGCCTATATCAGAAACGGTGGGCGCCATGGCCTGTCCAAAATCGATCAGGTATTCGATATAGCCATCATTTCCGGTTTGTGGGGGCATGCCACGCGATATTACGGCATCGGCGGTAAGCCCCTCAGAGGCTTTTTCGATAGCCCCCTGGATGGCGGATAGGTCGAGGTCGGATTGAATGCCTTGCTCCCGGATCCATACTTCAAGTTCCGCCAGCGAAGCGACATGATGGCCACCGGTTTCCTTGGATATCGGAACTAAGGTAAGCAAGGCTTCCATGCCCGCCTTTTCAATTTGCAATTTCTGCGATTCGCGATTGGGCACTAGTTGCCCTTCAACACATCCACCAGCACGGAATCCGTACTGACAGGAGTTTCGTGTGGCCCATCTTTTGTGTATAAGACCCGATGACGGGAAAGCCTGCATCGCAGCCAAGGAGCCCCCGATGGTGCTTTTCGGCTTTGCTTCCAATCGCAAATCAGGGAAGAATCCAGAACCGGTTCAACTTGTTGATCCGAGTTTAGCTTGTCGAGAATTTTCTGAAGAGGAATTTCGCTTCGGTTGTATCGTTTAGCCACTTGAGTTGCCGTAAGACCTGTTGATTTCAAGCGCACCACTCGAAAATCCTGCACATTGACACCGGCATCGGAGCCTTCGCCTTTTAGAATTAAAAGAAGGGAACCATCGGACATGGTGGTTTTTCCTTGCACGAACAATTCCCCCAAGTCCAGGGAAAAGTAACGGGGAATCGCTTTAAGGAATTCTAGACTGTCGCCTATCGTTTTCCAGGCTGTTAAGAAGGCACGGTTGCCTTCGCCCAAGGTCAATTCATTGAGCACAATCCATTTGGTCCTCTGGTTGGGGAAGTCAATGGCATAACGATTCCAACTAAAGGGTTTTCCTTCCAGGAAACCGATCACAACCTTATTTCCTTTGGCAAGTTCGGGAGAAGACGGCTCGCTGAATGCGCTGTCGCCTACCAGCCCGTTCAAGACGAATCCCGCATCCGCTCCAGAACAGGCTTCTCCTGTATCTTCACAAGCAAGTACACCCACAAATCGCGGGAAGTCCACTTTGGAAATTCGCAATGCGTGTACGGGCCATGATAGAGCCATCAAGGTCACTATGGACACTAACATTTGGGCGCGATGTTGTTTCACCTATCCCTCCTAGAAGTTTTTTCCAATCCGGCATTACTTACCTAAATCGTCCACTACTTCATGAACCAATACTTGGCGGGACTTTCCTTTTAGGGCCGTGGCTCCCAGCATAACTGTTCGGAATCGATCATGCACCTTTTCAAAGACACTTTCCGTGATCAATATCTGGTTCGGCTTGGCAATACCGCAAACCCGTGAGGAAATATTAACTGCATCTCCAATGGCTGTATACTCCATGCGCGCACTTGTGCCTATACTTCCAACCACCGCTTCTCCCGTGTTCACTCCGATTCCCACTTGAAATTCGGGAATGCCCTGGGCCTGCCAAGTCGGAAGCATCTCGCGCAGCCTACGGCGCATTTCGAGGGCTGTCTTTACGGCCAGATATTCATGGTCCGCAACTGGCATGGGTGCATTGAACAAAACCATCATGCAATCGCCAATAAACTTGTCCAGGGTGCCGCCATTGGCAAAAACTATCGTGCACATCTCGGAGAAATAGCTGTTCAGCAACTTGGCCACAGCCAAAGGAGACAATGCTTCTGACAAGGGTGTGAATCCCCGGATATCGGCGAAGAGAACGGTGAGGTGTGTCTTTTGAGACTGCAGGTGAAAGTCGCTATTGCCGCGTTCAGCAATGATTTTCTCGGCGATATTGGGCGAACAGAAACGCTTCAAGTGATCGCGAATCAGAGACTCGGTTTCCAATTTCTTGTAAAGCTGCATGTTTTCAATGGCAACACCGGCGATACCGGCAATATTCATGGTGAGATCCAAATCGTCGCTGTTGAATTTGGCGCCCCGTTTTTTATTGTCCAGGTAGAGCACCCCATAGACTTGACCTTCGGAATGGATCGGGCAGCACAAGGCCGTTTTGATCCGCAGTTGGAAAATACTCAAGCTCTGATCTTGCTCACCGCTTTCATCGCTGTCGAAAATAAAGCCTGATTTTTTCTGAATGACGGTGGAAACGAGGGTTCGGCTGTATAGTTTTTCATCGAGATTGTCTTTGCGCTGGCCATGCTCATAGGCGAGATGGGCTCCAACGGCGTCATTATTGGTCGGATCGGTAAGTAGGATATAACCCGTATTACAATTGATGGCCTCAAAAACCAGGGTCATGGTTCGGTCGAGCAGTTCCGTAATCGTCAAAGTCGCCGTTACGGATTTGATCATACGGTTGATCACCTGCATGCGCTTGGCAAAATTTTCAACTCCGGGCGCGGCGGCTTCGCTTATTTCAAGGGCGTCCCCACCGATTTTCTTTTCCTGCACGATGTTGAAGTCGAACATGGAATTATTGAGTTCCATATTTGAACTACCCCACGCGGCAGGGCTGGCCTTTACGCCTTCATCGCGAGTGGGCCCGCCGACCAAGCGCATTTCCGTACTACCCATGAAAATGGTGGTTCCAGACGTCCAGACGCCTTTGCGGGAACGGTGGGCATTCATGAATATGCCGTTAGTGGAGTTTTGGTCGATGAATTCGACCTTGTCACCTTCCACCATGATGATGCAATGCTTGGACGATATGCGCGGGTCCGGGATTTCTACATCGCATTCCTTGTCACGGCCCAATACATTGGCGCCTTCCCTGAGTGGAAAGCGGTTGGTCTTAAGCGGCACCGGACAGTTGATGACTTCTATTAAAGGCATGGATGGACGCTTGGCATAATTACGTTAATTTCCCTCACCTATTTAACCATCCAGTCGCATCTGGGGCAAGGAAAACCTCTTGCCAAACCTATAGCTGTTCCGTTTATTCCTCTAAAAATAGCAACTAGGAGGAATTACGGACCATAAAACAGACTATTGACCCAAAACACAAAAGTTGTCGGCGGGAAGTTGCGATGCGTTTAAGGTAAAATCGCAGGCGCCAATAGCTGTTCTAGCCGCTTTTGATATGATGCATTTATTTGCCGTTAACCCGACAGCGGAAAATTCAGCCGTAACGCTTGGGACCATAAAAAATTAAAGCACAGGAAAAACGAAAAAATCCGCATGGTGATTTCTATGTCTTAGGGTGTGTTCGCGCAGCTAGGTTACTACTAATTATGCCGATTTTCAATGAAAATAGATTCAGGTTTTCAAGATTTTCATCAAGGAACTATTGATGTAAAGGTTTTCTTTTCCAACCCGGTTTTTTGTCAATATACCCAACCCCACTAACAGGTCTAAATGGCGAGCAGCGGATTTTCTTTCGACGCCGGTATTCCGCACGACAAACTCT
>JAYSRH010000275.1:0-3739 GCA_043721115.1 Fibrobacteria bacterium
CTACGGGATAGTTACCGGCCTGGGTACCGGATGGCGTCCAAGTTAACAAACCAGTAATTGAATCTAGGGACAATCCTGCTGGACCACTTACCTTTTCGAATTGGACCGTGTCGCCGTCCGGATCAGTGGCAGAAGCACCATAACGGTACAAGTTCCCTTCGCTACCTGAAAGAATAGGGCTGGAAGTAAATACTGGGGGAGCATTGCAAAGGCTAAAAGTAGCGGAGGATTTATTATTGTTTTCATTCTGCTCCCGCACTAATCCAGTACCGTTACTAGCCGGATCCACAACTGCAAATACAGTTTTTACCTGGCTGGGCGGATTATTCCAGGCCAGGGAGACGTCGGCATACTGGCCAGAGGCTAGCGAGAAAGCCGTTTCCACGCTACCGATCCGGATTCCACCGTTTGTGGGATTACCCGAATAAAAAGCAACTGGAATCCCAGGAGGCAAGACCAACGCACCGGCGTTTCCTACACGAGCGGAAAGAATTATGGTTGAGGGACAGGACTGGGTTCCAAGATGGATTTGGGAAATGGTTAGATCTGCACAGGCCAAGGCGTCCAACGATTGATTGCAGCGATAATTGTTGAATATCTCCCAGTTATTCACGTTGGCAGTCGGAATACTCCCATTGTCCTCGACGTTGGTGATGTTATAGGCATGTTGGTTCCAAATTTTACGAGTATTCACCCAAGTTTTATTGGAATCGCCATATACTGTGACTCCAATTTTGGGGTTGACCGCGCGGCCTCGATTATTGCCAACTACCACCAATTCCGCTTGGCCGTCGTTATCCACATCCGCCACCACGGGATATTCGATCCAGGTGCCAGAACCCACTTCATCTTCAAATAATACTTGGCCGGTTTCACCAGAATAGACCCGGAGGTAGCGCTCATCGGCATAGATTAATTCATACTTCCCGTCTCCTTCAAAGTCGAAAACAGAACCCGCAGATCGATGGGAGGAAGAATCCATAATGGCCCTGCGCCATTTGACTAAACCATTTTTATTGAAGACAGTAAGTGAATCGCGACCGCTGATTGCGATTTCCGGTATTCCATCGCCATCCAGATCCGCTATGACGGGCGGGCCACCATTACCACCGTCCGTGAGTGCCACGGGGCCCCATTTAATATGGCCGTAATGCTCTACCATAGTAAGGAAACCCCGACCGCTGAAAACAATTTCCGGATTGGGATCCAGATCGAAATTAGCTTCGGCACTGAAAACATGACCTCGGTAAAGTCGGGAATTTTTGGCGCGCCACAATCTATTCCCGTTGTAGTCCCATGCTTGTCCCATGGAGATGATTTCAAGTTTTCCATCCAAATCGAGATCTGCCACGGTGGCATGTAGAATGTTTTCATCCTGCCATTTTGCCCTACCCAGGTTGTCTAATACATAACCACCCACAATTATTTCGGGAGAACCGGCAGCGTCCAAATTTGCGATCATGACAGTGGAATACCGAGCGTCGACTAATAGCGGATTCAAATTGGAAGTATGGTACAGAAGAGTGCCATCATGCTTCCATACCAATATACCCCGTCGATCAAAATCAACTGCAACAATTTCTAGAAAACCATCACCGTCGATATCACCCACAGCGGGTGTCACGCAAGAAGCTGTTTGCCAATCAACGCGATTCACGCTTGTGAAATGCTCTTTTTTTCCGTCTCCGCTCAGAACACGCAAAGTCCCGCGACCACAATAGTCGGCCCAAGTGTTCACCACAATATCCGGCATATCATTTGCATCCACTTTCCCGTCCCCATTATCATCTGTGATATTGGCAACGATAGGTGTTTGATACACGTTTTTAGAAAGAGGTTCCTTGACAGAGCTGCCGGACCATCGCCATTCGACTACTGGGTTAAAAGAACCTACGACAGGGCTGAATCGACAAGCGCTGGCGCTATGCAATACGTTGTTTCGTTCATTTGTTTCCAAGACTACTCGATCCGCGTCCACCATGACGAAAATGAGGTTTTCTGGAAATGAGATGGTTCCAGAAATTTTAAGATTAAAAATGGAAGAGAAATTTGCAGGTGCTCCATCCCGGAAAAGCGTATCTGCGAACAGTGAATCCGTTCCTGCAGTATAAATCTGATCAAAATTCGCATCTTCAAACACCACTAACCGGAAAGGTTTTTGCACACTCTGAGGTTTAAAATTTTGCACATGAACAGCAACACTTCCAGAAACCGACATGGTTTTCGGATTGACAGTAATACCGGTAACATTTACAGATGTTACAGCCAAATCCACACCGCCGCCTTGCCCCTGGGACAAGTCAATATTCACTGGTGAATTCACATCCACAATGGAACCTGATTTAGGGTTTTGAAAGGCAGTGAAACCAACAGGAATACTATCGCTAAATCCTGTGCCTACAGTACCCAAACGCAGAAAGCTTTTTGTCAATAGACTGTCAGCTGCGCTCCGACTTAATCCAATCAATTGGGGGACTTCAATTTTGGTCGCAAGAATTACCGTTATGCTATCTGAGGCTGGTCTTCCAAAGGGATCAAGGGCTGTACGCAAAATACGGTTCACACCTGGCAGCAAGGACTGGGTGGTGTTTAAGGTTTGGTTGACATTATTCACGATCCACTGGACTGGAATAAAATTATTGTTGAATACGGAAAAATTAGCGGGGCTTTTGATTTTAACTACAAAGGGCGAAGCACGGTGTATATCAATAGGAAACGTCACGAAGATAGTATGACTGGCATCGGTTAGACTAAATCCCAAGGTATCTTTCAAACCTTGGCCTGGTGTATGTTGATATGCGATCCGGCCTGCCATAACATCGGCCTGAGTGAAGGTTTGCGAAAGGGAAAGTGGACTACCGGATTTACCTAAGCTACCTTGCATGGGCATTTTTGTGAGCGTGTACACCAACCCAATGGGAGGAGTGTCCGCATCTAACGCATTCAAATTTTGGGTTGCTACTTGCGTTTGCATCCCTTCCTCAGCAAGCAAAGGATAGACAGAGACTACCGGAGCTGCCGTAACCACTGTCACTGTAACGCGGAATTTGGAAGAGTCTTTGGCATTTGCAGAACCGGATCTGTCATCAACGATCAATGTGACAGTGACCGGTCCACCATCTTGCCCGTTCAAAGGACTCAGCAGCAAGGTTCGGCTATTACCACTACCGGAAAAGCGGATACTATCCACGGGTAGCAAACTAGGAACCGAGGATTTTGCAACGAGCTGTAATGAGGCCACAGGGGTTTCCAAATCCGTTACCGTGAACGAAATGGGCGAGGATACACTATTGCGTTTAATTTCTCTATCGGAAATAGGGGAAATCTCTGGAGGTGTATTCACATCCAACACGGATACGTTAAAGGTGGTAAGGGCTACCGCATCAGGACCTCCAGAACCATCATCCACTTCTAAAGTAACCAGGGCAGTACCCAGCTTGTTGAAAGCAGGCGTCAAATTTAAGGTACGGTTGGACCCGCTACCGGCCCATACTAAACTACCCAAAGGAAACAATCCTGCATTCCCGGTAGAGGCCCGCAATAGAAGGGACGTAATCGGCGTCTCGACATCGCCAATTGTAACAGTTAGAGGGCCTAACACAGCATTCTTAAATATGGAGGTATCGGTTAGAGCACTTATAGTGGGGCGATCATTCACCGGGTTCACACGGACTTCAAAGGAAGTGGATACCTTAGAGTTGGATGCGCCAGATCCGTCTTCCAAAGTAAGAGTTATTAT
>JAYSRH010000276.1:0-1500 GCA_043721115.1 Fibrobacteria bacterium
GTTCCAACGCAAAGCCTATGGCACCAACGAAATCGTCACCGCCTACGCGGACGCTGGCACTTCTCAATGGGAAATCCCCAATGAAAATGTCGCAGACCATATAATCGGAAGCGCCTATCCTGTCGATACCCTAGGTCGCCGAATCGGCGCATTTTCAGGAATGCCAGGGTATCCAGCAATCACTAGCTTGGATGATCGGAACGCCGTCTATTCCAAAACCGGAGCTTCTGCCCCCATCAATGTCTCAGTCGTTTACTCCTACACTCAGGTAGGAGATGCCGATTACGGACTTACCGTTTATGGTGACGCTGGAAAATACGCGGCTGATTTTGAGAAGATGGATAATCATCAAACTTGGTCCTCCAGCCAAACAGAGTTTTTGAGCTCTCCGGGAAATAGATTTTTAGAGGAAAGGGAATTTGTATCGGGTAGCAGTGCTCCAGGCTCACGACCTCCCTATCCCGGAAACTTCCCACTTTATGACTTTGAGAATCCACCCGGAGAAGGCAAAAACAACGTAATCTATGGACTGAACGCCACCTTCAACTTCAAGTGGATGGATGTGGATCGCGACAACCGAGTCAGCATGAAGGAATACCGCAACTGGCGCTTCACCGTCGACAACCTCCGCGCTAAGCATCAAGCACCCGGAAAATTCATGCCGGACCTAGATTGGGCTACCTTCCCACCACCACAGGATGCAGACGCACCACAAGTGCCTACGCTTGGTTGGAGGGAAGAAATGCTCTTCAGCACTATTGATAAAAATAACAATGGTCTCGTTCTCGCTAAGGAGTGGCTAAGCCTGTATCCAGTGTTGAAAGCCAAGCCGGGAGCTAAGGTTAAGGTCAACCCTGCCTATCTGCAAACATTTGCAAGCGTTGACACCAACAATGATAAGGTGGTTACCCGAGAAGAAATCCTTGCTCTAGGAAACTCCAACATGCCCTTCATCTGGAATAGCGGTATCACCCGAGTCGATTTGTTCATTGCAATGCAAGGAGTTGTAGTTGATAAAAAGATTACATTGCTAGAACTTCGCCAAGCCTTCAATCCCGGAACATCGCCATTGGTAATTAAGAAGTATCTCAAGAAGTCACGTAACGGCAACCTTAAGCTGCCGTTCAACTTGGCAGACTTCCTATCGTGGAAAAACGCTCCCGTTGGAAAATTCAATGTTGCACAAGGAATTCGGGAGATCCGGGAAAAAACACTAAGCGCATTCCGCGAAACCCTTGTCTCGCAAATCACCGACCTTGAATTCGCTACCTTGTTCGCTCCAGGAACTCCCCAAGCAAAAATCAATGTCGCTTGGATGATCGCCACCGGAACCCAAAAGGGCGCTAAAGCTCCTAAATCCCTCTCCAGGGACGCATTCATTGAATGTAAATTAGTAGGCGCGACGATCCGCTGATACGTGAATCTAGAAAAAGATGTTGCCATATTACTTTGGCTGCCGAATCCCCGCAGCAGGTCTCGGAATACTCTTGTTTTCTGGGA
>JAYSRH010000277.1:0-9829 GCA_043721115.1 Fibrobacteria bacterium
TCATCCGGAAACCAGTCAGAATGCTGAGAAGTGGGTGATGGAGAGGGCGTTGAAGGTACTAGGCGGCGAGGCAGGCTTAGTGGCTGGAGGAATACGGCGAAGCTGTACGATGCTCGGTTTGAGCAAAAAGAACAGGGAGAATGCGGATAAGTGTGCGGACTATCTATTGAGAAAAAAGGCACACCTTCGGTACGACTCATGCTTGGATATGGGCTATCCGATAGCGACCGGGGTAATCGAAGGGGCTTGCAGATATCTGGTCAAAGACCGGCTAGATATTACCGGCGCAAGATGGAGTGTAAAAGGGGCGGAAGCGGTATTGAAAATTCGGGCGTTGAAATCAAGCAATGATATCGAGGAATATTTCAGGTTCCATAAGCTTCAGGATAGAGAAAGGAACTACCCCTACTTTGCAGCAATTTCTTACAAAAAGGCGGCTTGAGGACTCGTTTCAAAAGAGCCGCACCCAATGGCTTTTTTAAGTTATTTTCATGGGTTTGATGGTTTTCATTAATTTTGATTCTGGCTACGTCTTAGTCTGGCTAACAACTCGGAAATAAGCAAAGGCTTGCGAAGGAGTATTATTCTTGTTTTCCCATTTGATGCGAATTCGTCGCCGGGATGGCCCGAGTTTCATTATTAAACCAGAAGCTCGAAAAGAATTTTAAAATCGCACTTGATATTATGTCAGTATTGGTATATACTTATTGCGATGAACATCTTCGAAAAAAGGGTCGCCTGACTTCATGGGGAAATTAAATCGCCACCATTTTCTAAGCGGGCGAGGATTGAGACCGGGTTTTTAATTCGACGATTACAGGAAGGCGAAAAGCTATCCCTTCCCCAATCTAGACCCATGCCTAGCGTTGGCATAAGGTGTCACGAGCTAAGAATTACCGATGAGGATAAAATATGGAGAATCGTGTATCGAATAGATTTGGATGTTATTCTAATCGCCGAAGTGTTTACGAAGAAAACTAATGAAACACCAAAGGTGGTCATTCAAAATTCTAAAAAAAGGTTGTGGGCATTCGATGGGTTATTCAATACATAAAATATTTAAACAAGGGGGTGCAAAAATGGATGCGAACAAAAAGAAAAAATTAGAGGCCGCTGGTTGGAGAGTCGGGGACGCCAAAGACTTTCTCGGATTAAGTGCCTCGGAGATGGAATATATTGAGCTCAAATTAACTTTAGCTAGGAATTTGGTAAGTACAAGAAAAGCAAAAAGACTTACGCAAACTCAGCTTGCGGAAAAACTTAAGACGAGTCAATCTAGGGTAGCAAAAATGGAAGCGGGAGATGCTTCTGTATCCATTGATTTGCTGTTTCGGTCTCTTTTTGAACTGGACTTGTCTAAATCCGAGGTTGCCAAGTTTTTAAAATCCGCTCCAGTTCACGGCACAAAAAAGGCTGCATAAAAAGTACTACTCTGTGGACTCGGCTCTGCGTCTGGTGCCGCTGCGGTCTTGGGTGGGAGTTGGCTTCGGATGAGGATGGGTTTGGATTGTTGTGGACAGCTTACCCACAAAATACACCAAATTAAACAAAATTAATTTTGGTTGTTTCCTTGGCGGCCTTGGCAGATACCAAGTATATTTGGTAAGATATAAGAAAGGGCATCTTATGCCGTTAAGTGGAAAGGAATAGGAAATGATTTACCACTTCAAAGTACACAAAGAAGATGACGAGGGATTCTGGGCCGAATGCATTGAACTCAAAGGATGCGCCACTCAGGCGGATACTTTTGACGCTCTTTTAGAAAACATGAATGAAGCACTGGAGCTTTATCTAGATGAACCCCAAGATTCTGATCTTGAAATTCAATTGCCGAATCAATCGTTAATTGGAAAGGGAATTATTGGGGTTGCGGTTTCCCCAAACGTTGCGCTAGCACTTTCTCTTCGTTTAATGAGAAAAAAGCACAAGATGACTCAAAAGGAAGCTGCACATGCGATGGGTTTTAAAGGATTGTTTAGCTACCAAAGATTAGAGTCGTCGAAAACTGCGAACCCGGAGCTAAATACTCTAGATAAAATCAAGGGAGCCTTTCCAGAATTTAGTCTTGACGATATTGTTCAGGGAGCTCAAGGGAAAAACATTCATGTCGTTCCACTCGAAAAGGGATGGGGAGTCATCAAGGAAAAGGACATAAAACTTTCCACTACTTTTAGAAGTCGCGATGAAGCCATAAGGGACGCTAGGAGTTATTCAAAAAGGGCAAAAACTAATCTTACGATTCGAGGAAGTGATGGGAAGATTATAAAGGATCGAAATGGAAAAGCATCAAAAAATCAAAGCAAATAAACCAGAAGCTCGAAAATTATCCAAGTCCCCATTGGACATAAAAAGGGTAGCGGTTAAAGGGATTGGTATGAATGATGTTCTTAGGGCAATCAAAGAGGGCCGAAAAGAATATTAAGGCTGCTGCTGGAGCCCCCTTAAATAGCATCTCAACCTAAACCTTCCAAATTGTTGAATAAACCCATAAAAGAGTTAACTTGACTTTGTACGATGTAGGTCGTACATTAAAAAGGAGTCTCGGTTGTGAGCTTCAAAGAAATAAGGGCGAGTAGAAGTTGGAATTACAATGCGAATTTTGAATGAGGGTGATAGGTCCAAGGCGTTTTGCAAAAAGTGCGAGGCTATAAAAACGATCGCTTATGTTTACCGAGACTTTACGCTTGATAGCGGCAGGAAGGTACTAAACGTTTTGCAGGGGATTTGCCTGACGTGTGAAACAGCTCTTTCAATTCCTGCGCAATCAACTCCGAAAATCCAGGAGGCTATTCAACAAAAGAGCCTAGCTTTTGAAATACGGGTGCCTCCTGTTTTGGAAGATGTACTTTACAATATCGGTAGTGCATCTCATCTTGAAAAAACGGTCGCCTTAAAATGTTTGATTCATTTTTACTCGAATAAAATTGTACACGAGCGCGATAAAAAAATCGGAAATTTCATAATTGAAATAAAGAATAACCATCCTCTTTGGTTTGGCACAAAACGCAGTCGATTGTCGATGAAAATATCAGCTACCATTGCGGAAAAGATTGAAATTATAACCGAAAAATTAGCGTTAAATAAGAGTGAGTTTATTGTAGGGATTCTTGTTAAGGCAAAAGAAGATTTGATTGAAAAGAAGAATGGAAAAGAAGCGAAAATTTTTTTCGAGTCCATTCGGCTTTTCCAAGACGCTGCGTAACACACTATTCACCCCCTCCTCACGTCAAATTGCTGCGGTACCATTCCATGGCCATGTCCAACCCTTGGCTTACACTGTGGCTGGGGGCGTAACCTAGAAGTTTCTCCGCTTTTCCGATTTCGGCTTGGGAGTGCATGACGTCGCCGGGGCGGTAGGGGCCGTAATGGGGCTTTATGTCTTTGATGTGCGGATAGTGCGGGAGCAACCGGTTTTTCAAATGGGCAAACAATTCGTTCAAGGTGGTGCGGTCGTTTAGAGCTACGTTGTAGGCTTGGCCTGCTGCGGCGGGAGCGGTGGCGGCCAGGAGATTGGCTTGGACCACATTGTCTATGTAGCAGAAGTCGCGGCTGGTTTCGCCTTGGCCGTTGATGAGTACGGATTCGCCGCGGATCATGGCGCTGGTCCACCTGGGAATGACGGCGGCATATTGGCCGTTTGGATCTTGGCGGGCGCCGAAGACGTTGAAGTAGCGGAGTCCGGCGGTTTCCAGATTGAAAGCCTTGTAGAAAATTTCCGCGTATTGTTCGTTCACGGATTTGCTTAAGGCATACGGGGAGAGTGGTTTGCCGATGCGGTCTTCCCTTTTTGGGAGGTTGGGTTCGTCGCCGTAGATGGAGCTGCTGGAGGCGAAGACGATGCGCTTGACTTTGGCATCGCGGGCGGCTAGGAGCATGTTTACGGTACCGTCTACGTTAACAGCGTGGGTAGTCAATGGATCGGCGAGTGAGCGGGGGACGGATCCTAGCGCAGCTTGGTGGAGGATGTAATCCACTCCAGTGGCGGCTGCGTGGCATGTGTCGAGATTGCGAATGTCGCCTTCCATGAAACGGAAGCGATTCCAGGCCACCGTCCCAACCAGCGCGGATACTTGAGTGAGGTTGTGTAGATGGCCGGTGGCGAGATTATCGAGCCCGACTACGTTTTGGCCTAGGCGCAGTAAATTTTCCACCAAATGGGATCCGATGAAACCGGCTGCGCCCGTGACCAGCCAGGACTTGGGTGTTTGGGTCAGGTCTTGTTTTAAGATTGTATAGGCGGTCATGGGGATGATACTCCAAATATGGCATGGTGGATTTCGGGATGCGTCGTCAAGGGATACTTAGCGGTTACGCGTTCTGACAATTGTCGGCACTGGGCGGGCGCGTATTCACGGGCGGTAGCTGCTTCATGGATGGGATCGCAATGGGATTCCGCAATGGGGCCGGCGGCAAAAAGGAGTAGGCGCAGTTTTTCAAGTTGGGCTTTCCAGCGTGGGCGTTGCCGCGGCCAATCGAGTATGGGCCAGGCTTTCTCGGCCGCCAATTGGCGCAGTTTTTTTGTCGGGCGCACGCAAAAGGGAAACTCGGAAAAGGCAAGTAAAAAGCGATCGTGTTCGTGATCGGAATAGGCAAAGGAAAGGGGTCCCGCTTTGCCATAACCTAACGCTTCCAGGCGTTTCAATTTGTTGGCTCCTCTTAGATTTCCATCGCGGTACTTGGGTAGTGAGCGTAATGCAGGCACCGCCCAAATGAGTTCGCTGCCTTGAATATCGGCCATTGGGAAAAATACTTTGAGGTATCGGAGGTAAAAGGTTGCGCTGGCGGAGAGGATCACAATTTTATGCCCAAGGAGGTGATGAGTCCAGAGCCTTTGCAGAACGGGCACATGCAATCGGCCGGCCAGAACCTTGCGCGTAAATTCTTCTGCCAGGCGATCGCGTTCCGGCGAGGTTTCCAGCCCCATTGGATACAGGTAGATGCGTTTCAGGGTATGGCTGTCCACTAGTCGCAAAACGAATAGAATCAGGCCCGCCCAGTTGAGCAGCAGGAAAATCCGGCGTGCTGGACGCTGGCTGTAATAGAAACGCAGCCAGAGCAGGATGCTGTCCCCGTCGAGCAACGTGTCGTCGAAATCGAAAAAGGCATGGACCTGGGGCATGCTTCAAAATTAGAATAGAAATCTATCTTGTCCGACTAGAGGGACGCATGGACGGAAAAAATAGCTCCGAAACATTGAATCGACTTTTGGAAAGGCTGGAAAAAGTCCTGGCCGCTTCCGCGCTTGTGTCCAGTTTGCGCAAGCTGGTTCATTCCCAAGCTCGATTGCAGGATGGCCGGCCTGTGACCCCCGGGGAGCGTGCGACGCTGGAAGCCCAGGGTAATGTGTGTGCGGATTGGTCTCGCGTGCGCTGCCTGCCCGATGCGGATTGGGCTTCGGTGCGGAACAATGTGTTGGCGGGCGACATTTTTTTGTCGGGTTTTACTGGCGAATGCACGGGTTCCGATGGACGTAGGTGGGCGGCGGGCATGGTGGATTGCCGCGTGCGCGATGCCGTTATCGGCAATGCCTGCTTGTACCGGGTCTCGCGGTTGGAGCGGCAAATCATTGAAGCGGGAGCGATGCTTGTCGATGTTGGGATAGTGGATTGTTCGGCACCTACTCTGTTCAGCCTTGGGCGGATTTTCCATCCGGGTACGGAATCGGGTGCGCGTGGCGCTTGGATGTGGGATGGATTTACACTTAGCGATTACATGGATGCGATTTCACTTCCCGCTGAAGCGCAGAAAGCCTTCCAGCAAAAGGTGGATGCCGAACTGAAGGCATTACCCAGCCATTTTGGCTATGTGGGTTCTGGGGCTGAAGTTCTTCAAACCCGGCACCTGCACGGAGTATGGGTTGGACCGGGTTCCACTGTTTCTGGCGCATCTCTACTCAGAGAGTCGGCATTGTTGTCCACACTCGATCAGCCTTGCAATGTTTTGGAAGATGGGTGTATTGAACATTCCCTCTTGCAAGCGGGCGCGTGCGTGGGTGGTGGAGGAGGTGGTGGGAAAGTGAGTGAAAGCGTGCTCTTCACTGGGGCGCGTGTCGATTGGGGTGGGAGGGTCAATTCGTCCGTCATTGGTCCGGGCACCGAAGTGAGCAAAGGTGAAATCCAAGTATCGATTGTTGGACCTCACGTCGGCTTCCATCATCAGGCCTTACTCATCTCTGCGCTTTGGCCGGAAGGCGGCGGCAACATCGCTTATGGGGCCATGGTGGGAAGCAACCACACGGGTCGAAAGCCGGATCAGGAAATCCGTCCTGGTGAAGGCAATTTTTTTGGACTGGGTTGTTCGATTAAATTTCCCGCGAATTTTTCTGCGGCTCCCTATTCACTTTTTGCCGCCGGCATCATTGCCTTGCCGCAAAGACTCGCATGCCCTTTCTCGCTCATCACTCAGCCTCTCACGTCCATTCCGGCAATGTCACCTGGCTTGAATGAAATCATTCCTGGGTGGATGTGGTCGGACAATGCCTATGCCTTGGTGCGCCGCAGTTATAAGTTGTCGGGTGGTTTCCTGAATAGCCGACTTTTTGATCCGAGTCTGGCTCGCCTGGTCTTATCCGCCCTGCAAGCGCTGCGCACGATCCCTGCAAATCTGGATTATTACATGGAAGAGCATGCGCCGAGCCTGGGCAAAAACTTTTTGCAATCCGAAAACCTTTCGCGCTCCCTTGCCGCCTATGTCGATTATTTGTGGTTCTTTCTCATGGTAATTCATACGGACTCGTTGGCTGAATCCGCTGCAGTCGAAATGAAGAAAGCGAATACTGCCCAAGATAAAGAAACCGTGGCAGCTATCAAAACAGAATTGGGCGCGATCGGGAACGCCCAGATATTTTTAGCAGTACAGAAACATCGACTTTCCGCTTTTAAATCCAGCATCCTTGCATGCCTGGTCAAAGAGGACAAACGTGGCCGCCGAATATTCGACGACTATGCCGAGTTCCATACCTCCGCCGTCGCGGACCCGATCTACGTCCGCCTGGAGGTTGAAATCGAGTCCCTTTCCCGCCGATTAGATGCGTTCTGCTCCACTTCGGGAGGTTAATCCCACCATGTCTGAATTGCGCGCACGCGTCCTCTCCAACGTTCATTTGCCCAGCGTCCCGGGTTTTTCGATTCAAACTTTCGGAAAATATTTGTCCGCTGCCGCACCAGCAGCACCCATTGCATCACAAGCGCTCCACACCTCTACAACACCCATCTGGCGAGCGGAAATGGAACGACGGCGACTCTCGGAAATTCTGCCACTCATTCCTCAAAACGAACAACCGGACATACTGCTCATCTCCAGTCCTGAATACCTTCCCATCCCCGTGGATATTGCCGATTTTCCGGGCCTTAAAATCCTGCTCATCACCGACTGGAATGTCTGTCTCCGTTTCCTCCCAGACCTTTGCCCGCTTTTCGATTTCTGTTTCACCGATTGGCCCGGCTACCGGCTCCTTAAAAAATCCGGCGTCACCAATATCCATCATCAACCTATGTTCGGCCACGATCCGGAACGCTTCCGTTGCCTGGATGTGGGCTTAAATCTAGGTCTAAGCCTAGAACTAAAACGTAACCTAGACGTTTCCTTCTGCGGGAATTTGAATTCGGGACTCCACGGTGAGCGCAACCGGCTTTTGGCGCGCCTGGCCAAATGGGGGGCTTCCAAGGAGGGGCGCACCGTGCATTTGCGCCAAGCTTTTGACGATGAGTATGTGGCGGTGCTGAACCGCAGCAAGATGGTGTTCAACTATTCCATCCGCGGGGAGGCCAATATGCGCTTGTTCGAGTCCATGGCCACGGGGGCTGTGGCGTTGGTGGAAGAATCGAATCAAGAAGTCGGCATTCTTTTTCAGGAGAACACACACTACTTTCGATATGCACCTGGAGGTTTGGAGGATCGACTCAATACCTTACTTGCCGATCCAGCTCGACTCGCATCCGTATCCGCCGCTGCGCGCGATGCGGTGGGTCAACACACCAAATCACGACAACTCCAAAATCTCCTCGAAATGACATGTCACCAAGCACCATTAAAATTGCTTTCCGAACAAGTGTCGACCGGACAAGCGTCGACTGGTATGTTACAAGCGAAACTTGGACCGGCATCCGTTACGCGTTCGCAACTAAAGGAGCAAAAGTCCCTCCTCAAACTGCGTGTACTCGGAGCCGGTTACACGCTTGCGGAAGCGTTGGAAGAAATCCAGATGCGATCCCAGGAATGCCCAGGACTCGCCAGGGAAACGCTTCCGGCCACATTGCTTTCCGTATTGACGCCGCAGTCACCGGATGCGCTTCCCGCCGCAATTCGAATGCTGGGACAATTTTTGGACGACCCGCTTTACCCGGAAACCCTGCGCGCCTTTTTTAGCATGACGCTGTCCGTTCTGCACAGCCAGTGGACGGACGTCCTCAATCATGCAATCCGCTGCATGGAACTGTTGACCGTTTCCAGTCAAACCGTTTCCAGCCAGACCGGTGCCAGTCAGGAATCAGAATCGGTTTGGATTCTCTACGGACATTTTTATCCACCCATCGGATTGGGCAAGGGATTCAATTCCGATCTCAACCATGCCTATCAACAGGACTTGGCTACAGGGAAACCGCAAAGTTACCTGGACCTTTTGTTCGCCCATTGCTGCGTGAATTTGGCCAAGGCGTATCAAGCGGTTGGCAAGCACTCGGACTCCGTGACGGAATTGCAAAGAT
The DNA here is from genome assembly GCA_043721115.1 of Fibrobacteria bacterium. Classification (GTDB taxonomy): domain Bacteria; phylum Fibrobacterota; class Fibrobacteria; order UBA11236; family UBA11236; genus Chersky-265. The sequence goes on from JAYSRH010000277.1 coordinate 8,706, forward strand.
TGCCCTTAAGTCGCTTCGCATCATTAGAAATCCATCCAGCCTTGCTGTCCGATTTGCTCCAAGTCGGGGATCGGGACGGCGCACTACATACTGCCAAGGAATGGTTTGCCCTCGCTCCACTGGATACGGGTATTTGGAATCCTATTTACAACGCCTATGCTCAGCTCGGGGAAAAAACCACCACTATTCGTTTTCTAGAAGAGATCGAGATATTGGCGGAGGCATTCCTCAATGCGGATCAGATTGCCATGATCCGTGATTTGCTGATAAAGGAGCGAGCAGAAAAGGCGTAATTTTACGTGCGATATACTTAAATTTACGCTATATTATAGTCATGTCCCTTAAAAAACGTAAATTAGCCGGTGTTCTGAAGAAAACAGCAGCAGGACCAAGGGGTAGGATTCTGGCTTTAACCGGAGCCCGACAAACGGGGAAAGCGACGCTCTTGCAAAACCTTTTTCCCGAGTACCAGTACATCAATTTGGACGATCCCCTGGTGCGCGGGCAATATTTGGAACAGTCCGCTGCCAGCATCTCCCGATTCTTTCCGCGCGCAATTTGGGATGAGATTCAGAAAGCGCCGGCACTCGTGGAAAAAATCAAAGCCGCCCACGATTCAAATCCGGAAACCCGATTCATTCTATCCGGGTCCAGCCAGGTTCTCTTGCTACGTAACATTCGTGAGACCTTGGCCGGACGCGCGGCGCTTTTCGATTTGTACCCATTGACCCTGCCGGAAACACTGGCTCCGGAGGATGGCCCGGAAGCATCCGTCCCGGACTCCGGCCTGATCCGAATCGCCACGGCTTTGGCTGAAGGTCGAGCTCCGGCGGAAATATTTGCGGACCTAGCCCCCGTTATTTCCGACCGTGTGGAATATGCCGATGCGGAAGCCGCATTCGACGAGTACCTGACACATGGAGGCATGCCTTTTCTGCAGACGGGCGGTTTATCCAAAGAGGATAAGCGGGGCTGGCTGCGCGACTATGTGCGGACGTACCTGCAAAGAGATTTGATCGATTTGGCCCAAATCAGCAATTTGGAACCGTTTATCAAATCCGAAAAGGTATTAGCGCTTAGGACCGGTACGCTCTTGAACTATTCCGAAGCCGCCCGTCTCGCCG
>JAYSRH010000278.1:0-3716 GCA_043721115.1 Fibrobacteria bacterium
GGCCCCATGGATAATCCCATCAATCCAAAAGCTGGATTCACAGATTTGGCAAAAGCCATTTCAAGCGAGATTTTGTTTTGGCGACCCGGACGATCGAGGTGAAGCTGGCTGCGATATAGGGTGTGGTATGAACCCCATTGTGGAATGCTGTCTGTCAAGTACTTGGAATCGCATTCTAATGCAGCGGTGGCGGTTAATATTTTAATCAAGGATGCGGCCGGAAAACCGGAACCAAAAGCCAATTTTGGCCTATCGGTAACACTCGTATCTTGACGTTCACCGAGAGCCAGGACATGACCCGATTTAAGGTCGGAAATCAGGATAACTCCAGTTTCCGGACGGTACCTTTCCAGGTACACTTTTACTCTGGCATTGAGCAGAGAATCGGAGGAATACTGGGCCTCCATGGCAGTGCCTTTAAAACTAAATGTATCCGCTGAGGGATAATTTCGCAAAGGCGCTTGCCATTCTAAGTCCAATCCGTTGGTTGCGGATGAAATCCGAGGCTCTGTAGTTGGTTGTGAACTTGTCTTAATTTCGGCAATCTTTGTAACGGATTGCCCAAAGCTTGCCTTAAGTTTGGTTGAACTATGCCTAACAATTTTTTGAAATCCGAAAACCACTACCGGCAATCCGATCAAGAAACTATACGCGATGATGCGCATGCGTCGAGAAGGTGAATGTGGCGGGGTAAAGCGGGAGGCTTTCCGGCCATCCCTTCCACTGAAATCATAGTCCTGAAATTTTATGGTCAAGTCCTCACAAAAAAGGATGCGCGGAAAACGATTTTTGCCCCAGGTAATCTACCTAATAGTTTAAGATTTTTCGGAGCGGATAAATAGGACAAAATAATAGTCGAAAATTTAAGAGCCTGTCCCTTGAAAGCAATTACGCCGGTAGAAGCGCAATTCTTCCACGGACTCTCGGATATCTGCCAGGGCTTGGTGGGATTCCGCTTTTTTTAATGGTGGAAGTTTGGGATACCAACGGGCTGCCAACTCCTTTATGGAACTGACATCAATGATCCGATAATGGAAAAAGCGGTTTAAATCCGCCATATATCGGTCGAGGAAACGGCGATCCTGCCACACGGAATTGCCGCACAATGGAGAGCGAGAGGCCTTACAATGGCTGGCGACAAAGGTCAGAGTTTTTTCTTCCGCAGTTCGCAAGGATTCGGTAGAGGCCCGTACACGGTCTATCAAGCCGGATTTTCCATGATGGGTCTGGTTCCATTCATCCATGCCTTTGAGTATCTCCTCCGTTTGGAAAATAGCCAGGTTTGGTCCTTCGGCAATAATGTTCAATTCCGAATCGGTAATCAATGTGGCAATTTCAAGGATCTGGTCTTTCTGGGGATCTAAGCCCGTCATTTCCAAATCAACCCAGACTAGATTACTGTCCACTTTGCACCCCTTTTCTTATCTTTTCCGAATCTCGTTACGAGTCCGGTGCAATGCCAAAACATAGCAAGGCAGCGACGCTCGCGTCGCCGGAAGCCGGAATGAATCCGGATTCCTACCGGTAAGGAAACACATGAATAAGAATCGAGAAGTCGTAATCACCGGAACCGGTATAGTAAGTCCGCTGGGAAATGATCCGGAAACGTACTTTGCCAACCTGCTGGCGGGAAAATCGGGAATTTCCAATATCATTCGTTTTGATACCTCCGCTTACTCCGTTCATTTTGCCGGTGAGGTCAAAGACTTCGACGGTTCCGCCTACTTTGACGCCAAGGAATTGGGACGTACCAGCAGGTTTATTCAATACCTCATGCATGCCTCTGTTTCGGCCGTAGAACGATCCGGTTTACATACTGCTAAATTCGATTTAACTCGGGCTGGCATCATTCTGGGTTCAGGTATGGGTGGCATCGAAATATTCACTGAAAATGCTGGACTCCTTACCACGAAAGGACCAAAACGCGTATCGCCCTTTTTTATTCCTATGTCCATTACCAATATGGGCGCGGGAATGGTGGGCATTCGCTTAGGTTGGCGTGGACCCAATTGGTCCGTGACTTCCGCTTGCGCTTCAAGCAATCACGCAATAGCCACGGCCGCGGATCAGATCCGTTTGGGCAGAGCCGACGTGATGCTGGCCGGTGGCGGGGAAGAGGCAGTTTGCGCAGCATCTGTGGCTGGATTCGCAAATATGCGGGCGTTGTCCCGACGCAATGACGATCCTGCTACGGCTTCAAGGCCTTTCGACATGGACCGGGACGGTTTCGTTTTAGGCGAAGGCGCAGGCGTTTTGGTATTGGAAGCCCGTGAGCACGCTGAAGCGCGCGGGGCAAAAATTCTTGGGGTTCTAAAGGGATATGGATCCAGTTCTGATGCTCATCATATGTCCGCGCCATTGGAATCCGGTGAAGGTGTATGTCAAGCAATCAAAATGGCTTTGGCGGAATCGGGTGTGCCACTAACCGAAATTGGCGTGGTAAATGGTCATGCCACTTCAACGCCGCTCGGCGATGTGGCGGAGGTAAAAGCCTTAGGAATGGTTTTCGGCAATCATTTGAAATCGATGAAAGTGCATTCCACCAAGTCCATGATTGGGCATTTGCTGGGCGGTGCGTCTGCTGTCGAGGCAATAGCATTGCTCATGACATTAAATTCCGGTAAGGTGCATCCCACCATGAATGTGATTAACCAGGATCCGGAAATTGACATTGACTGTTCGCCGAATCAGATGTCTACGACGACGGCGGAGTTTGGGATTAGCAATAGTTTCGGGTTCGGGGGACACAACTCTTGTATTGTCCTGGGCAGGGGTTAGAACCTTTCTCCTAATTGGCAAGTGATTTGAACCATTCATTTAAGGATGGTGATTATTTCGGTTTTGGGTACGCTTTGAGATTGGGATCTGAGCTCGATCCAGTAGGCTCCCGTGGGTAGTTTAACTTCTAACGCGAATTGTCGCCGTTGAACCCGGTCTCTCAAGACCCGCTTCCCTTGTGAATCGACAATGGAGATATCACAGGGTCCATCGGCAGCCATGCTCCTTGGAATGGTCAGGCGATTATTGAAATAGCGCACGTGCTCCTGCATCTGCAATCCCAATCGCTGTTTTGGAATAAGCAAGGGCTGTTCGGCGGCCATGGCTGCGATTTCGGCGCTGGACAGGCAGCGCGAATAGCTGCGAAATTCATCCATGGCACCGCTAAAGAGTTCGGAAGCCAGGACTGAGGTCCCGTCGGAGGCATACCTGCCTCCTATCAGCATGTGAGATAGATTGTAGGGTTGATTGATGAATGCAGTGGGTGTCTTCTGCAACACGGATTGGCCGTTTATGAACAGCTCGTACGAAAGCGTTGAAACGTTGCGAACTAGTGCGATATGCGTCCATTGGTCGAGTGCAATCGGCGCCGGAGATTCGAAAGGATACAGACCGAAATCCAGCGCGCCATCATCACTTGTTTCATAGCCTAGATGTGTGGATGCGGTGAGATAAAGTCGCCACTGGTAAGGAGCATGGCCTGCCTGCTCTTTGGCGCAAATCATCTGCATCTTTGCGGTAGCAGGCTTGATCCAGGTTGAGATGGTAAAGTCGCTCGCCGAGGGCAGGTCAGCGACGTCGACATAGGTAGATGTTCCGTCGAAAAGTAGCGCCTTGTTTATTTTTCCATCCGTCCACGTCGCATTTCCAAGGATGGGTGTTGTTTTATCGCTTACCTTATCGAGGATGGTGGAGTCGTTCCCTTCGTCAAACTTCCA
>JAYSRH010000279.1:0-9783 GCA_043721115.1 Fibrobacteria bacterium
CCGGATCACCAGGAGCCATGGTACTGGACTCGCCCATCCCATAGGGAAGTTCGGTGCCGCCTACACCCACTTCCGGAGCCATCCAAGCCTTTGCGCCCAAAGCTTGAGCCGATTTAGCCTGCGCTTTCTGCTCCCACATTTTCAATTCTGGATTTCGAGATAGAACCCGATTAAGGACCGTGTCCATGTTAAGGCGCGCTGGTTGACGAACCAAATCCATTGGGGACGATGCGGATATTGTCACGCCGAATCCAAAGGTCAGAAGCATTGTCGATTTGAATTTCATTCTTTCACATCCAATACTATTGGCTGTCCTAATTTGCGCAGCTCGGCTTGTTTCACCATGCTATAGAGGACAGGAAGAACGAGAAAGGCAAACAAAATCGCAGTAAACAGTCCGAACTCAAAAGGGAGTACGATGGGCTTCATGACATCGCTACCCGGGCCCGTGGAGATGAGCACGGGAAGGATTCCGAATAGGTTCGCCAATACCGTCATGAGAATCGGTCGAAGGCCAAGGGAAGCGCCAGCCTTCAGCGCTTCGTCAAGACCAATCGCGTCTAAACCCGATCCGGTTTTTTCGCGTTCCGCCAATCCCGCTGCCATTCCGCTATTTAAATAGACAACCATAAGGACACCGGTTTCCACCGCGATTCCGAATAAGGCGATGAACCCCACAGCAACGGCCACTGAGAAGTTCGCTCCAAACAGGTACATGGAATAGGCGCCTCCTACTAAGGAGAGCGGCAATGCGGAAACTACAATGGCGACTTCTTTCCAAGATCGCAGGGAAAAGAAAATTATTATTACGATAATCACTAAGACAATTGGCAGAATCAGTTTCAACCGTTTCTCAGCTCTAAGTTGATTTTCATACTGGCCGCTCCAGGTCACGAAATAACCCTTCGGAAAATCTTTGATCAATGCCTCGACACGCTCACGAGCATCCGCGGCCACACCGCCCATATCCCTGCCGCGGGCATTAAAGAGAACCGTTCCACGTAACATGGCATTTTCGGAATTGATCATGGCCGGTCCCTCCGAAAGGGAGACATCGGCAACGCGTTCCAACGGAATTGGGCCGTTTGCGGTTGAAATCGGAATGCGCCGGACATCATCCAAACCGGACCTGAAGTTCTCGGCGAACCGCACAGAGATGTCAAACCGACGACGACCCTCCACGGTTTGTGTTAAAGCCATCCCTCCGATGGCCGCTTCTACAACCATATTCACTTCAGCCACGGTCAATCCGTAACGCCCCAGCTCTTCGCGTTTCACACGCACATCCAGGAACCGGCCCCCGGTAATCTGTTCGGTGTAGAGGTCTACGAGGCCGGGAACACCTTTAACCGCGGCCTCAATGTTTCTGGCCAAGGTGTAAATGGTATCGAGACTCGGCCCGAAAATTTTTACTCCAACATCGGTTCGTATTCCTGTCGAAAGCATATTGATACGATTGATAATGGGCTGCGTCCAACCGTTCACTACACCCGGAATGCTGACCTTGGCTTCCATTTCACGAATCAAACTGTCCTTATCCACACCCTTGCGCCATTCCCGCTTAGGCTTTAGGAGGATTATGGTTTCCACCATACTGATGGGCGCATTGTCCGTAGCCGTGGAGGCACGACCCGCCTTGCCAAGCACATTGGAAACTTCTGGAAATGAAGCCAAGAGACGGTCTTGGACTTGGAGTATTCGCTTGGCTTCCACGTTCGAAACATCCGGCAGTAAGGTAGGCATCAGTAAAATGGAGCCTTCATCCAAGGGAGGCATGAATTCCCTACCCAGGTTGAGCACCATGGGAATCCCGATGGCAGTGAGCAAAACCGCCATGGCTACCGTCGTCTTTTTCCATCGAAAGCAAAAATTAATGATTGGTCGATAGCACCGTACGAAAAACTGGGCCACGGGGTTACGCGCTTCAGACCGGAGTTTTCCCTTCACTAAAAAGGTCATGAGGGCGGGCACAACGGTTAACGAAACAAGAATGGCTCCCATGAGGACAAAAGTTTTGGTCAAAGCCAAGGGGCCGAAAAGTTTTCTCTCCTGACCTGTCAAAAAAAGAATTGGAGCAAAGGAAACGATAAGGACGACAATCGGAAACACGACAGCTCGAGCGAGACTTCGTGAGGAAGCTTCAATCTTTTGAATCCGAACTTGATCCGTCACTGGCTTGTCATTCATGTTTCGGAGAGCTTTCGATACGCGCCTTCAACCATGACAATACCCGAATCGACCAAGTCCCCAATGGCTAAGGCAATGCCACCAAGGGACATGATATTCGAGGTAACGCCAAAGGTCTTCATTAAGATGAACCCAATGAGAACGGATATTGGAATGGTTAAAATGACTACCAAGGCGCTGCGAAAATGAAAAAGGAACAAAAGCATTACCAAAGACACCACCACAATTTCTTCAAGGATCGAGCTTCTGAGGGTATCTATGGAAGCCAGAATGAGATCGCTTCGATCATAAGCCGTTTTAAATCGAATGCCTTTAGGAAGTCCTTTTTCTACTTCAGCCATCCGGAGCTTAACTCTTTCGATAACATCTTTGGCATTCTCCCCATAGCGCATGACAACAATGCCACCGGCCACTTCCCCGCGCCCGTTTTCTTCGGTAATGCCAAGGCGAATGTCCCCGGCAATTTGTACCGAGGCGATGTCCCTAATTTTTACTGGTGTGTCACCATGACCGGAAACGGCAATTTCTCTGATATCCTCCATTGACTTAACGTACCCGAGCCCGCGGACTACAAAGCTCATTCCGTTCGTCTGGTAGCTGCTGCCCCCAGCTGCACTATTGTTGGCTTTAATAGCGGTCATGACTTGATCCAGGGAAACGTTATGATAAGCCATTTTCCTAGGGTCCAAAGCCACCTGGTATTGTTTTTCGAATCCACCAAAGGAAGCAACCTCGCTTACCCCTTCTACTGTTTGCAGCGCGAACTTCACATACCAATCCTGAAAGGCCCTGAGTTCACCCAAATCATAGCCAGGCCCTTCCAGCGTATACCAATAAACATGGCCGACACCGGTTCCATCCGGACCCAAAGTCGGAATGACACCTTCCGGAAGTCCACGCTGGGCATAGGCCAATCGCTCCATGACACGGGTCCTGGCCCAATAAGTATCCACATTATCATTGAAAACGATATAGATGAAGCTCATCCCAAACATGGAGACGGCTCTGACCGATTTCACTTTAGGAATGCCCTGCAGGTTTGAAACCAGGGGAAAGGTCACTTGATCTTCCATGATTTGTGGACTGCGACCCATCCACTCCGTGAATACGATGACTTGGTTTACGGATAAGTCTGGAATGGCATCTACGGGCGTGCTCTTCATTACAAAGAATCCCCAGACACTCAGTCCAAAGGCGGCAACCAGAACCAGGATTCTATTCCTGATGGACCAAGATATTAGGGCTTCCAACTTGAGCACTCCCTTAGAAAAACGAAGGTGAACCCAATATCATTTCAATTCACTCGAATAAAGAAATGAGCGCCTTGCCTACTTACTAGAGCTGAATATATGTTGCAGAAAAGTGATAGCCAAATATTTTTAATTCCATAGCAGTTCCAAAAGTCGATTGGTTCAAGGCTTGATCAGTCGAAATATCTTTCCGTAATCTCATCCATTGCGCATTTGAAGTATTTTTGGCAGTAAGTAGCATACAGAAGCCAGTCCCTTGACCTAACTTCCGAATGTTTGTAAACTCCGCCAAGAGGTTTGCCATTATGTCAGGGAAAATCCAAAATTTTAACCGACATCGGTTGCTCCCTGCGATCTCCATCATTTCCGTTTTTTTTCTACTAACCGGTGAGTTCTTCAGTTGTTGCCTCATCAACGAAACCTTCGCACAAGATGTGCGTCAAGCTTTCGAAATTCTTGGCTTCACAAAGCCAATAAAAGCGGCAGCCATTACTTCAGAAAATCCTGAACAGCATGCAGAAAATTCTGAACATCATTGCCATGGCCATGAAACCGTTGCTGCAACTCAATTAGAAGAAGGGATCAGCCTCACAAACCATGCCATGTTCACGCAGGATGGAAGTTGTATATCGGAATTGTCCATTGCCAAAAAAACCATGGTGGGAAGCGAATCCTTCGCCCTGCAAATTCCCTCCAATTCGATTGCCCATTTTGTAGAACCGAGTGTTGTCAAATCATTTTCCATTGACCATCCCCGCCCCCAAAACAAGTCCAGTCCGCCCATCTACCTCCTCACGCTTCGAATCCTCGTTTAAAATCCCGCTGGAAGCCGGTTGCCCGGTTTCCCCAATGAGCCTATGGCAAAGGGGAAAACCCTTCTGCCTAAGCGCATCACCGTATCCCACAACTCGACTTTTTTGAATTTTGCAACTATGCACCTAAGGAGATCGGCGGCATGATGATTTTCAGGCATTGCGAATTGATTTTCATATTACTGGCAGCCAGTCAGGTATTTCCATCCGGCTTTAGCCTCGATAGCCTCATCCATTTGGGGCTGCGGAATAATCCAGAATTGGAAGCCGCGCGTCAAGAAGCGGTCGTCGCCGCCCAGGATACCTTAACAGCCCGCGTCTTGTCCAACCCCACCTTAAGCCTTGAGGCCTTGCACAATCTTTCCGATGTTGCAAAGCCGAAAACGGGCGTGAGGCTTTCGCAGGAATTCCGACCAGGCCTCCGGAGTAAGCAATTCGAAGTTGCCAGAGCGAATTGGTCCGCGAAACTCGCTCGGCAAAAAGCTCGGGAATGGGATCTCACCACCGATATCCGTACAGCATACTTTTCATGGCAGATCCTGAATCGAAAACGCGCCATTCAAAAAGAGGTCAAAGACCGCTGGGAAGGCTTGGCCCGCCTGGCTACTGCCAAGGTAGCGGAAGGACGGATTTCCCAAGTTGAGGAAGCCCAGGCACAATTGAATGCGGCGAAGGCCGGACAGAGGGAATTGGATTTCCAAACCGAATTGGATGCCATTGGAAAACGTCTCGACTTTAGGACTGGAAAATCCGGAATCGGCGATTCCATTACGCAGATAAAATTGGATTCCTTTCCATCGATTCCGTCTGTCGATTCCCTTAAAACCTGGATTAAGTACAGCAACCCGGACTTGCAGGCTTTGGACTTGGAAACAGCCTCATTAGATAGACAACTGGTTTTGGAAAAAAGTCTCAAGAGGCAATCGTTCAGTCTTACCTTGGGATTTGACCGGGAGTCCGATGGCACGAATTTAATCGGCGGTGGTGTTGTTTTACCTTTGCCTCTCTTCAATCGCAATCAGGCGGGCATTGCCAAGTCCACCGCATCCCGCCAGGAGGCCGTGTTACTGAGGTCGGCGGCCGAAAAAAAGTTTGCCGCCGACATAGAGGAAAGCCAAGGGAGGCTCATCAATTTATCGACTCGTTATCGGAATTATTCGGAACATATCCGCACTCTGAGCCAAAAGCAACTCAGCTTATCCGAAAAGGGGTTTAAGCAAGGCTTGCTTGGAATTTTTGACCTATCCCGTGTCCAGGAAGAGGCTCTGGCACAAGATATGGAAGCACTCGATATCGTCGATCAGTTTTATCAACAGTGGATCCGCCTAGGAAGGGTGGTTGGGGAGAAATTATGGTAAGCATTCGTGCATTCATTCCAGGTTTAGCAATGGTTGTTTTGGCTGGTGCCAGTCTTACTTTCTCGCATGCCGGACATACTGAAGCACCCCAGGAACAAACTGGCGCGGGAGGTCCAGTCTTTCTTTCGGAGGAGGCGGAAAAAAATCTGGATATCCGGACAGCGGAAGCCACCGTTCAGGCCATCGAGAAAACCATAAAAGCCTCTGGCACCGTGCAAGCCATTTCTGGCACTCGCGAAAACGTGACCAGCAAGATTGCCGGAAGAGTCATTGAACTCAAAGCCATGCTGGGTCAATACAAGAAGCAAGGCGAACCTCTGCTTATTTTGGAAGCCCGTCAGCTTTCAGAAACCCCTATTCACATTTCCGTCCTCGCGCCCCGCAGCGGTAAGGTGGTCAAGCTCAATGTGATCAAAGGTGATGCCGTGGAAACGGGGACATCCCTACTTGAGATGGCCGATTATTCAGATGTTTATGCCGTTGCGAAGGTGTACGAATCCCAGATCGGAAAAATCACCAAAGGCATGCCCGGACGGGTCTATTCTCTTGGGCTCAAGAACAAGGAATTGGACAGCAAGGTGGAAATCATTGGATCGGAAGTGAATCCCCAAAGCCGTACCGTAGACGTATGGCTCCGAGTCAAAAATCTGAATGAACAATTGAAAATAAATATGAACGTGAGCGTTTACTTCCTGGCCGAAAAGGAAGATGAATCCATAGTCGTGCCGAAGTCGGCGTTATTAGGTTCGGGTGGCGAGCGCTTCGTCTTTGTCGTGGAGGGAAACAAGTATACCCGTACCTCGGTTGTGACGGGTATCGAGAACGACAAGTGGATCGAGGTAGTGGAAGGTCTCGCACCAGGGGACACGGTCGTGACGCAGGGTAATTATCAATTGCAGTTCGCCAAGTCCAAACCGGCTACAGGTACCCCGGCGGAATCGGGAAAAACCGTCTCCAAGGTGAAGTGATCCTATATGCTTAATTTAATAATCCGATTTTCGCTCCGCAATCGACTCTTGATTACGGCCTTGGCCGTCTTGCTCACCGTATACGGTACTTATGTGCTGCGAAAGCTTCCCGTGGATGTATTTCCGGATCTTAACCGTCCCACCGTTACAATTTTCACGGAAGCTTCGGGTCTTTCCCCTGAGGAAGTGGAGGCCTTGGTTGCCTATCCTATCGAGTCCGCCATGAACGGCGCCACGGGAGTCGAACGGGTCCGGTCCGTCTCAACTCCTGGCTTGGGCCTCGTGTTCGTGGAATTCGATTGGTCCACGGATATTTACATCGACAGGCAGATCGTGGCCGAAAAACTCCAGAGTATCCGCGAGAATCTCCCACCATCCGTGAATCCGGTTATGGGACCCATCACGTCCATCATGGGCGAAATCATGCTGATCAGCGTCAGCGGCGATTCCATCTCTCCCATGGATTTGCGCACCTTGTCGGATTGGACCATAAAACCCCGGCTGCTGAGCATCCCAGGAGTGGCCCAAGTCATCCCCATAGGCGGAGATCTTAAGCAGTACCACGTACTGGTTTCGCCGGACAAGCTGCGCCAAAACGGCGTGACTTTGCGGCAAGTCGAGGAAGCGGGCAAGAAGTCCAATACCAATTCTTCCGGCGGATTTATGGTGCAAGGATATACGGAAGCCGTGGTTCGTAACTTGGGGCGCGTGGAGTCTTTGGATGATTTGCGGAATACGGTGGTTGCGTTCCGGGAGGGTCAATCTATAACCTTGGAACAAGTAGCGGATATCCGGTTCGGCTCTCCACAGAAAAGAGGGTCCGGGGGTTCGAATGCAAGGCCGGCTGTGATCCTGAGCGTCAAAAAGCAGCCGGGAGCGAGCACCACCGACCTCACGAAAAAAGTGGATGCCGCCTTAAGGGAATTGCAAAAGACTCTTCCCAAGGGAGTGCAGATCAACCCCAACCTTTTCCGCCAAGCCAATTTTATCACAACCGCCATCGGAAATGTAGAGGATGCCTTGCGTGACGGGAGCATCCTTGTCGTCATCGTGCTCTTTTTCTTCCTTCTGAATTTCCGGACCACCTTCATTACGCTGACGGCCATCCCTTTGTCCATTTTGATCACCGTACTCGTCTTCAAGATTTACGGCATTTCCATAAATACCATGACGCTCGGTGGCTTGGCCGTCGCCGTCGGTGAATTGGTGGATGACGCCATAGTCGGGGTCGAGAACGTTTTCCGAAGGTTGAAAGAGAATAGCGCGAAGCCCAATCCGTCGCCGGTGCTGGACGTCATTTACATAGCCTCTTCCGAAGTCCGGAATTCCATCGTCTTCGCAACCCTGATTGTGGTGCTTGTCTTTATACCTCTTTTTTCCTTGGGCGGGATAGAAGGCCGCATTTTTGCACCGCTGGGCATATCCTATATCCTTTCCATCCTTGCATCACTGCTGGTTTCCTTAACGGTAACTCCTGCGTTATGCGCATACTTGCTTCCCAATGCGAAGTTTTTGCAAAAAGAAGCGGACGGACCGCTGGTTCGCTTCCTCAAGAACTGGAACCGCAAATATCTTCTTGAGCCGACTCTCAAACGACCGTGGTTATCCTTATCCATCGCTCTACTTCTTTTGGCTGCGGCTGTCGCATCTTTTCCTTTGCTAGGAAAAGAATTCCTGCCTCCGTTCAACGAAGGTACGGTAACGATTAATGTTCTTTTACCGCCGGGGACTTCGCTTCCGGAATCGGATCGCATCGGCATATTGGCCGAAAAACTGATCCTTAAAGTGCCGGAAGTCCTTTCAACGGGAAGGCGGACGGGACGGGCAGAAGAAGACGATCATGCCGAAGGCGTGCACTCGGCAGAAATCGACGTGGACTTGAAGCACAGTAAAAGAAAGCGGGAAGTGATTCTCGCGGATATCCGCAAGCATCTCGATCAAATACCCGGCATTGCCATCAATATCGGCCAACCGATTTCCCACCGCATCGATCACTTGTTGTCCGGTATCCGCGCCCAGGTGGCCATCAAGCTCTATGGGGATGACCTCGGCACCCTTCGGCAAAAGGCGGATGAAATCGAAGGACAATTGAAAACCGTCCCCGGAGTAGTGGATTTATCGGTGGAAAAACAGGTTCTCATTCCCCAGATTTCTGTGAACCTGAATAGAGATGAATTGAAGCGCTACGGCCTGCAGCCGGGCGATGTTACGGAACTCATTCAGACCGCATTGGGTGGAGAAAAGGTTTCCGAAATCCTGGAGGACCAGAAACGATTTTCCATGGTCGTACTATTGGACGAGGAAAGTCGCGCCGACATGGAAAAAATAGGCTCGATCTTGGTTGAGCTGCCGAGTGGAGATCAAATTCCGCTCAATATGGTAGCGACTATTCAACCTACCGTGGGACCCAACCAGATTTTGCGGGAAAACGTTCGCCGGCGCATCGTTATCCAATGCAATACCAGCGGTCGCGATCTGGGTTCCGTTGTCACTGATATCCAGAAAATAATTGGCGAAAAGGTTCAATTGCCGACCGGATATTTCATTGAATACGGTGGACAATTCGAAAGCCAAAGGGAAGCCAGCCGCATGATTGGGCTGCTCAGCATATTCTCCTTCTTAGGAATGTTCCTGGTCCTGTTTATGCATTTCCGTTCCGTCAAGCTCGTCCTGTTCATCATGCTCAATATCCCCTTCTCCATGATAGGCGCAGTACTCGCCCTTTGGCTTACGACGCGAACCTTCTCCATCGGATCGCTGGTGGGTTTTGTCACCCTATGCGGCATTTCCGCCCGCAATGGCATCATGATGGTATCGCATTACCTCCACTTGTTGCGTGAAGAAGGCGAAACTTGGACACCACAAATGATCACCCGCGGCGCACTGGAGCGTCTGGTTCCCGTGCTCATGACCGCTTCGACCGCGTCCCTAGCCCTCATACCCCTAATCCTCTCGCCCAGCGAACCTGGAAAGGAAATCCTGTACCCGGTGGCCGTCGTCATTTTTGGCGGCTTGATTAGCTCGACCTTGATGAACATCGCCTTGGTCCCAACTTTGTTTTGGAATTTCGGTCAAAAGGCTGTGGCTCACCTTTTGGAAATGGAAAAGGATAAGGAAAAAGATAATGCTGAAGCTTCAGAAAAGAAGGGCAACGCGATTTAATCCTTGGCACCAACCTTGCTCCCTATCTCAATGTCTCTCTGTACTG
>JAYSRH010000280.1:0-9778 GCA_043721115.1 Fibrobacteria bacterium
TCACAATATCTAGCCTTTGAATAGAATCGCATAGTTCCTCCGTGCGCACGAATAATTCCTTCTGCTATCGAGGCTCCCAGCCCTAATGCTGTTTCATGCTTTCGCGTGGTAAAAAATGGAAGCCTGATTTTTTCCGTAATTTCTGGCATACACCCGTGACCGTCGTCTTCAATACAAATCGATGTCAAGCCAATGCCGACATTTAGCCTAATTACAATATTTTCAGATTTTGCTTCAATACTGTTTTTAATTGTTTCGAAAATCGCTCGAGACAATTTGATTTGATCAACTGAAATTAAATCGGATCCTTTTCCTGAAACGGAAATTTTTATTCGAATTTTTGAAGGAATTTTTTCAAGTGATAATCCAATTACCGTTATTAAAGTGGTGGAAGTCAAATAGCCCAATCGCGAACAGGAAGAAAAATCTAAAAGTCCGCCGGTATACTTTTCCAAGCCAGCTCGTATATTTTCAATTCGCACTACTTCAGCAACACCCTCAATTTTTTTGAGTGCTGCAAGATTGAGTGTATTTTTTTTTAAAATTGATACTTGATTTTGAATTTCTTTTGAGATCTCTGCAGCCGAGAAACCCAATTCACGCATTGGTAGATTAATTGCCAAGGCTCCATTTATATGATCGATTTTCAATAGTGCTGATCTTTTTTGTGAAAAGAGCGCCACCATTCTATCAGTAAATATAAAAGTTCCAACTATTCCCATTCCCAAAATTCCGAATTCTATGAAAATCGGGAAATCGTTTGGCCTATTGATATTTATTATGATTAGCAGATCAACTGAACCGGTAATTGCCAATCCAAGATAGGCTGAGCAAAGAAGTGTCAATGTCCTTTTAATATTTGCCTGGGCTCTTCTTATCCCAATTACAGTTTGATAAATTATCCAGGCAAAAAACACCATAATATATGGTGAAAACACAAAATCATAGAGCCAGCTAGTTCGAAAACTCGAATTTTTCCACTCCATGAACAGTGCTTTTGGATAAACTATATCAAGAATAAATGCAAACGCCATGACTACTAAAATTAGAGTGTGGACCAGAGAAGTTTTATAGCCAGAACTTTTCAAAAGCAGGCGATTCATCCAAGTAATAACTATTACAAAGCAACATGCAAGTACTTGGAATGATAGCCCCCAAAATTCATGATACATTTTGCTATGTGTATTATCAATTTCCGAAGGAGGAATAAGCCAAAAATCGATGCCAGTCATTAGGCTTAGGATAAGGATACTTACACCAAGTAAGGCGAACATTTTATCTTCTTTAAGGCTTACCGCCAAAAAGATAAATTGCAGACCTAGTGTCATTACCCCGCACCATAAGGCTTGCTGGCTTGTAGTTAGAAATTCGAGGATGCTCATACTTGGAATGATTCCTCAATCCACATAGTTAAACTTTCTTCAGTGAACAGAAAATCCGATTTATCCTCACTTCCTCCCCTGCTCATCCACCTAGCTGTACGATTAGTACCAACAACAACTTGTCGCTTGGGCTTCCAATTGGTAGGCAGAAGCTTAGTTGAAAGCGGATCCAAAAAAACTGGGCGCTCGTTTTCCAGTTCCCATTCAGAGAGGAATGAGTATTCCGTAGGCAGAAGGATGGGATTGATTCCTAGGTGAATTAGGGGCTGAACCAAATCACTGCGAATGCGAGTATCCAGACTGAGGACCGGTATCTCAATTGCAGGATGAGAGGGATTTTTATCGGCAAGATTTGGAAAGACGAGGTTTAGAATCATTCCGGTCTGGGGGACGGCTAAAGCGTTTTTGGAGTAGAATCTGAGACTGGCCTTATGGTTCTTGAGGATAGACTCTGCTATGGAACAACCCAGCCCAGTGCCTCCAGAACTTTTCTTGGTGAAGAACGGCTTGGCAATTTGCTCCACGTCCTCTGGAGGACACCCGGTTCCATCATCTTCGATGGCGACAACCAATTTGTTTCCGAAAGTTCGAAGTCGGATGTCTATGGAATGGGAGCTCGCTTCCAGGGAATTCCTAATGAAGTTTACAAAAACTTGTTCTAACTGAAATGCATCACCCAGTATGGAGTTCTGGACGGGAGATGCGTGAATGTGTATGCTATGTTGCTGTTCTGGAAACCAATTGGAAATACAGCGTTGAAGCAATTGATCCAATGCCACAGGCTTGCTCACTATCGGCATTGAGGCACGGGCATAAACGGCTACATCCTTCGCTATGTATTCCATGCGTTCAGCCGTGGACCGGATTCTATCCAGCTCTCCCCGGTACTGCTCATCCGGCAACTTCCGACCCATGAGAATGGCATTGCCTTTGAGCGCGGCAGCAAAATTCCGGATCTCATGGGTGATGGATGCGGTGGAGGTGCCTAGCTCTTTCAACTTAGCCGATTCCCCCAATGCGGCATAAGCGGCTGCCAACTGGTCCAACGTGTTTTTATTGGCTCGATGCAAAGAAAGAAAGCGGTGCATCAGAAAATAAACGGTGAGTGCGGCAAATGCTCCCGCACCCTTAAAGGCCAAGCCCTTAACCGGCCAAGCAAAAGTGATGGCCAACAAATCGACCGCGCAGCCAAGCGTAAATACACTCGCACCTATGGCCAAACTAACCAAGGGAGATTTTGCAGCCTCGGTGTGCGCTCTCATTGAAAAGAGCAGGGAACGGATTATGAGGACATACATAAAAAACACTAAGGCAAGGATCGGGAAGCTGAGCAACGGAACAATGGCAAGGGAAGGACGTAGTGTTCCCGTAACCAATGGCCTTCCGATAAATGGGGCGCAAAGTATTATTCCAATCAAAGTGGCATCTGCCGCACAAAAAACCCTAAAGGCTTTGGGCGGTTTTGATTGAGTCGCTTCAAATATAAAGCTAAGCAACAAGGGTAAATAAAGGCTCGCCATAAGAAAGGAAAAATAAGTCCAGCTGGAGAGCGTTCCATTTGTGTTGATATAGCGCAGCGGCCACCCTTCCCCCAGGAAGGCCGAAGCCAACAGCAAAGCGGACGCCCCGAAGAATCCATAGGTGCGATCGAAACGGACGCGGTAGCCAATATACAGGAACTGAATTCCCAAGGCCAAAAGGCCACCCCATATAAATGTGTCTAGAAAATTACTCATGTGTCTTAAAACTGCATCTTTGACGACTGCTCAATGCCAAAGTGTAACCACTTTTTCCTTAAAACCTACTTTTTTGTTTTGGTTGACCCTGGAAAGTTAACCTTCTATTATGATGTTTACATTGCATCTTAAATCACCCTTTAAGGCATTATGTGAGCAAATGAAACCAATCACACAAATATCGGTCATTATGGTGGAAGACAACCCGGACATGGCGCTTACGATTAAAGAATTTCTTGGGAGCAAATCCCAGATATTGCTTTTAGGGGAAGCTCGGGAGGAAATCGGTTTTCAAAACTTGATCGCCGAGCATTTGCCGGAATTGGCCTTGGTTGATATTGGCCTGAGCCATTCCCGAGCAGGATTGGAACTGCTGAATTGGCTTCGACAGGAATATCCGGTGATTAAGCCCGTCATCATGACGGTGAATGAGGGCGATGTTTTGGAGGCCTACCAACTTGGCGCCCGTGGTTATGTACTCAAATCAAACCTCGAAATTTTGGTTCAAACCTTGATGGAAGTAAGTGAGGGCCAGCTTATCATTCCTCCGGAAGTAGGCGCATTATTAGTTCGGCAGATGGCGGACTCGACGGTGCTTTGGAAAAAGATTCTGGAGCTGGCGCAATTATCGGAACGGGAAAGGGTTATTCTTCGAATGCTCAAAGCAGGCGTCACCCGTGATAGCATCGCCGCACGCCTTAATATCTCCTTTTTCACTGTACGACGCCATATCCAGAATATCCTCACAAAGTGTGATGAATCAAACATGCGCACGGTTTTAAATAAATTCAGCACCGCCCTAGACACTTTGCCGGGGAAGTTCTGATGCTCGTCAATGTCGTAACTATTCGTGTACCTCATTCCGAGACGCGTCTTCGTTACCTGCTTTTTCACAAACCCTATGGCGTGCTTTGCCAATTCACGGACAGTGAAGGCAGGACTTGTCTCAAGGATTTTATCGACATACCCGGCGTGTATGCCAGTGGTCGTCTCGATTGGGACAGTGAAGGATTGCTGCTATTAACCAATGATGGTCCGCTGATCAAAACCTTGGCCTCACCCGCCTCCAAATTACCGAAAACCTATTGGGTGCAAGTGGAAGGCAGGCCATCGGATCAGGCTTTGCACGCATTGCAAACCGGTGTGGTGATTGAGGGAAAACGAACCCTACCCGCTGGAGCCGTACGATTTCCAGAGGGTGAGGCAATGCCGCCGCGTTCCGTCCCTATTCGCATCCGAAAAGCGTTGCCGGTTTCCTGGATCCAGCTCACCTTAATCGAAGGTAGGAATCGTCAGGTGAGGAAAATGACGGCCGCGGTCGGCCATCCTACCCTTCGTCTTATCCGACAGGCCATAGGCCCTTTCAACTTAACCGGACTTGCAGCGGGGCAGTGGCGGGAAATCCCCGCGAACGTAATCAGACAAAATTTGTCTACCTTTTAAAGCCTTCGTCAAACCTAATAGGAGCTTCCGCCATGTGGAAAATCTTTGCCGTACTTGTTTGCATGTCCATCGTACCATACACCTCTACATTTGCCCAAACTGTGGCAGCGGCTGGCGCCCCAAAGGAGGCCATCGACAGTTCGGAAACATTGGACACAGCAGCAACGCGGGCTGTAAGCAAGGACACCTTGCCTACTCCCAAAGCCATTGCATTGAGGGTCCCTCTCCTATCCAAGTTGGACCTGGGTGGCACCGTGCAACTAAAAGGGTTCTATCACAATCTGAGTTCAGATCGGGATGCGGACAAACGCTTGAGCCTAAATTTACGCCGCTTCAAAGTGGATCTGGATGGCGCCGTAGACAGCCATTTCGGTTTCAAAGGCGGGATGCTAATGGATGGCAACAACAAAAACTTCGGAGTAGACGATGCGTATCTCTATTATATGTTGAACGAAATGGTTGGTTTTAAAGGCGGCAAGCTCCGACGGCCTTTCTCGCAAGAGGCCCTACAAACTTCCAAATCCCTTTATACGGTTGAGCGTGGTGAGCTCTATCATGACTTCCTAGCCAATGTCACCGGCTATGCTTATTTCGATGTCGGCATTATGGCATATGGCGGGTTTGTGGACGAAGACCATGCAGTGGGATATGAGGTGGGTCTGTTCAATGGGAAACAAAACAATGACGCGGCTAAGGATTACAGTGGCCAACAATATGAAACCACAGACAAAGGATTCCTAGCCAAAGATGCTGTTATGCGGATTACCGCAACCCCATTTGCATTGTGCAAAATAGAGGCCGCTGTTTCGACTAAAGCAGCGGACGACACGTCCAACTCCGCCAACTTCACCTACCATGTGAATACGGCCTATGAAGTAGGCTTCAGCTATATCGACAAACACTTAAGGCTATTAGGTGAAGTGTCCTGGGGAGACAATCAAAACAAACTGGATACCCACATCATCAATGGCGGCTCCATGTTCTTTGCATTTTATACCACCGGTGTGTGGCATTCCGATTATTCCCTGGGTCGGGCGAGTGAATTAGTGCTTAAGCTGGAAGGCCTGGATCCGGATTTCGAACCCGGAAAAGGTAAAGGCAAACCCAATGACGGCAAACTGCGCTACACCCTAGGCACCAATTATTTCTTCACACCCCGAGTCAGCCTTTTGGCCAACTATGGTATTTTGCAGCCTATCACCAAGGTTATTGGTGAAGGCGATTTGGTGCACAGTCTGAACGTGCTGGTGCGGCTTACGTATTAATTGAAGCGTACTGCGTTCCGCTACATCCTTTATTAAACGTCCTTAGGAATATAAAAAATCAGGTCCCGCATACTCACTGCGAATTGCAAACAGATTGCGGAAGCCTGCAACATTCCAAACAAAAATACGCCCACCGAAAAAGCCGGACTTGCATAGCGCAAGCCCCACATACATGCATACGTTGCTACTAATCCGAAAAATCCGGCAGCTATCACCCCCACCTTGGCTTTTTCCGGAAAAGCGGAAAAGGAAAAAATGCCACCTAAAAGAAATAAAATAAGACTGATAGCAAGCATATGCAGATGCGTAGTCAGGATCATGTCTTTCAGAGATTTTGGAAACTTCATACCGCGGGAACGGCTCTTCCATTCGTCAGTGAGGGTTGCGGGAGCAGCCTCATCCGATTCGGATAAGGCCGGGCTTGCATTGGAATCCTCAGTTTGGGAAGAGGCGGGCCCTTGCCCACCGCGATATTGGGCTGTAATGCCAGTAGGCCGCATATCCGATTGAACAAAAACAAAAAGCAAGGCCACAGCATAAGCCAATGCCAAGCAGGTGAGGAAACCTATCGCTAAGGTGCGGTGAGCGGAACCCAAGCGCCTCAATTCAATTTTTTCCATTTTTCCCATCTTTTCCATACTTTAAATTCCAGAAATAGATGGCTTTGCGTACTCCTAATGTGATGGCACGGGAAGATAGGGTAGCACCGGAGATTCCGTCTATATCCCTATTGAGTTGGAGTCCATTTCCGGATTTTTTCCCCGTGAATTGTCCCAAAAATCGTTTGCTTTGCACCTCCCCACCAACACTTTCTCGGTAAGCGGTGAGCATAACGCGCATAACCTTTCCCTCGCCGTCTAAGGCAACGACAAAATCCATCTGTTGCACCTTACCCAATTCTTGTGCACGATAAAGGGTAGCGACGCTTCCGTCCTTTGATTGGATGCGTTCAAAAACGACCCACTTAAGCGGGATGGAACCTTTCAACGCCGCCTGTGCCAATGCCAAAGCGGAATCATTGAGAACCAGGGTATCCCTTTCCACCCGCTGATAGGTCGGAAAAATTTCTTTCCGGGAGCTCTCCTCGGTAAAGAAAGCTCCCATAGGTCCAGCCGAGGCAATACCTACCCCAATACACAACACCCATTTCAAACTCGGGCGAAGCGGCCATGCGCATTGAATCATATCAGTACATCAATCCAAAGCCAAAGTTAATAATGGTTTTACGATGTCCAGTTTCACCGCTTTGGGCTGTATACCCATTTGGGTTTTGCGATGTCCAGTTTTCCACGTCCAATTTGAAGGCCAGGTTGGGAACAGGATAGAAAGCCACTCCAGCCGTGATCCCCGTTTCACCGACATCGGGAGCGTCAACCTCAGTTGGGTTCAGGTCGAGATTGATATTTTCAAAACGTGCAAAGGGAGCCAACTGGGAACCTGAGGCTACCACATCCTGGAAAAAGTAGGCGACTTCGCCCAAGTAGCCAAACATATTTCGGCCAGTACTTTTCAATGTCTTGTCGAAGTAGGATCCGCTTATGGCGCCATACGCTACCTGGGATTGTACTTGAAATCCCATTTTCTTGAATTTAGCATCGGCGGAATAAAGGCCTACTGTCAACTGCTGGTTTGCATCGCTGTTTTGGTCCGCGCCGCCGAAATACGCTGACGCACCTAGGTTTAAACTGAGGATCGGTGAGTATTCAAGACGGGCAACACCGGCGATATCCTCTGCATGGATTTCCTCACCCTCGGCGCGGCCTTCCGCGATTCCTTTGGTGCCCTTGTCAGCTATAATGCCGGAGCCTTTGAGGCCGTTAACAAGATAGGCACGAGCGGAAAGACCTTGCTCCGGATAGGAAAAGACAAATCCGGTTCCGACTTCATTCCAAGTGGTGGGGATAAGTTGAGTATTGATTTGCGATCGTTCCACAGACAGAAAAAGTGGTGGTTCATGAAATTCATTCAAAGGACCCATGGGCATCAGCATGTGTCCGATTCGCCAACTAAGGTTTTGTGTTAAGGCCCATTCCACATACGCAAATTCCAATTCCGGTTCCGTGAAAGCATGCTCAAAATCCAATTCCATATTGAAAAAGATGGAAGAGGCGAGCTGCGCTTTGAGACCGATTACGGCGCGATGCACATCCAATACTCTTTGCTGATCGAGATCATTATTGGAATGCACTTCGGCATAGCCGTGAAAATGAACGCGCTCTTCTTCTGCCGCAGAAATCGGAAAAACTGCCAGAGAGGTCAGAATGACCAAACCCTTTAGACAGCCCATAGGGGAAAAAGATTGTTTTGCAGTTCTTCGCCATCGTCGAGATAAATTATTGGCCATTTTAACCTCCAAATTAAAGTTACCGGGTTTGTTCTTGGTTAAGGATACTCAAAGCTTGCCTTCAAATCAAGACTAAGTCTCAATCTTAAACTTGCCAAAATTGCAAAACGCCCATTTTTCAGTCTATATTGGGGTTGCTACTATTGATAGCCTAATTCTTTACCATGGGACCGGTACAATGAAATCAGAAAGCCAACACCGCGCCATCGTCCTTGGTGCAACCGGAGCCGTGGGAGCCAATATCGTCAAAGCGCTTGTGCAATCTCCCAGCTATGTAGGCGTGACAACTATAGGCCGCCGCATCCAATCCGATCTGGCAGATTCCAATGCAAAATTAACCCAACACATCGTAGACGTTTTTGATCCCGCGTCCTATGACCGATACCTACTCGGTCACAGTCATGCCTTTTGTGCCTTTGGAATCGGCCAACCTTCGAAAACCCATCCAGAAGAATTTCAGAAGGTTGACATTGATGCCGTATTGCACTTTGCAGCGGCCTGTCACGCACAAGGGGTGAGGCATATTTCCGTGATGACCTCTGTAGGTTCAAATTCCAAATCATCTTTTCGGTATTTACGACTCAAAGGTGAATTGGAAAGAGATATCGCCGCTATGGGCTTTCCGCGGACCAGTTTTTTCCGCCCCTCCATGCTGATAACGCCAAACAATCGCTATGGATTGATGCAAGGCATTTTATTAAAGGCCACGCCTCTATTGGACCCTTTTCTCTTAGGTCCCTTGAGCCGCTATCGAAGTATCAAAGTTTCGGACTTGGGAACAGCCATGGTATTGAATGCGGATACCGCGGGCCAGGGAATGGAAATACTGGAATGGAAAGATTTTAAAAGGATTTCGAAAATATGAATTACTACGATAGCTGTGACTTGAAAAAATTCGGGAATATCCGCCGCACCAACAAAGAGCTGGGAGATAAGTTTTTCAATTATTTCGACTCCGTTATGAAAGCGGGGGCCTTAAGTGAACGCGAAAAAGCTTTAATCGCCTTGGCGGTTTCTCATGCGCTCAAATGTCCCTATTGCATTGATTCCTATTCAACCGCTTGCCTTGAAAAAGGGGCCGATGAGGCGCAGATGAATGAGGCCGTTCATGTGGCAGCGGCCATGGCGGCAGGAATAACTTTGGTGCATGGCGTACAAATGATGAATAAAATTGATGATTTGTCCTTATAAAAAAAGTGAGCCCTATTTTGACGACATTCAAGTACCTTCGTTTTTCCAGCTTTCTAAAAATGGCATTGTTGATGCCGACAATCCTGTTTTCCACCGAACCTAAGGGAAGTTATTTCGAACCCAGTGCGGCTTTTCTGAAATATTGGAAGTCCGGCCTCGCGGAACTTTCCAGTTACACCATTCTCGAAGAGCGCTACGGTGAAATGCGTCAGACACAGGGCGTTATGGTGTTTGTCTATGAAGAAACCAATCTTGACACACGTATTAAAGTGGAAACCGACAAAACCATACCGGCCAAACGAATACCGGTACTCAAGCTGAACAACATCCTCAAATTCACTACCGGCATTTATGATTATTCCATTATGACTTCGGTTTTTTCCGGGCTATCCAACCCGGGTGTGCCTCGGCCTTTTG
>JAYSRH010000281.1:0-3696 GCA_043721115.1 Fibrobacteria bacterium
GGCGCGGGCGGCGCCAGTGAACATGTTCTTTAGAAACTCAATGTGTCCGGGAGCGTCGATGATGATGTAGTCGCGTTGTCCGGATTTAAAGAATGTACGTGCGGTATCGATGGTGATGCCTTGCGCTTGTTCATCCTTAAGCGCATCCATCAGAAATGCGTATTCGAAAGGTTTGGAATTTTTAAGACAATAGTTCCGCACCGATTCCAATTTGCCGTCCGGTAGCGAACCAGTATCCGCCAAGAGGCGGCCTACCACCGTGCTCTTGCCATGATCCACATGGCCTACGATTACGATGTTCATCCGGATACGGCCTTCCACCCGGTCCTGCAAATGGGACATGGGGTCCGGCGGAGTTAAATAGGTGGGGGGATTGGAAGCAGCAGGCATGGCAGATTTCCTTTACATGTATCCGTCGCGGCGCAAAGTCTCTAGGCCGCCGCCGTCTTCTTTGTCTTGGGCACGACCGGAACGTTCGGCAATATTCGTGAATTTTCCAGTTTTTAGTTCCTGGACGATTTCAGAGACATTGCGGGAGGTCGATTCCACTGGCGTCGTACAGGGGTAACATCCCAATGACCGGTAACGTTTTCCTGTGCCCTTGTCGAAATAAAGATCGATAATCGGGATGTTTTCACGCTGGATGTATTCCCAAATATTTAATTCCGTCCAGTCCAGTAATGGGTGGATGCGGATATGCGTGCCAGGCGCAAAGTCAGTTTTGAACTGGTTCCAAAGTTCAGGCGGTTGATCCCCTACATCCCACTCATTGTTTTTGTCGCGAGGGGAGAAATACCGTTCCTTGGAACGCGAACCCTCTTCATCCGCTCGAGCCCCTACAATAACTCCCGTATACGGTTCGCGATTCTTGTCCACCTCGTATTTGCCGCTTTGCAGGTTGAGTCGAAACCGCGGCCATTCGCCGGACAGGGTGTTTTTTAGCGCGTCGGTTTTAAGGCTTTTGCAGCATTGCAGCCGCGAAATTTTACCGGATGGAAACGTTTCTTCTTTGGCTAGGGCTTCAGTATTCTGACCATATATCATGGTAAGGTTCCAATCCATAGCCAATTTATCGCGGTAGGTTATCATCTCGGGCACTTTGAAAGACGTATCGATATGCACGAGGCTGATGGGAACGTGTCCAAAAAACGCCTTGCGAGCGAGCCAGAGCAAGACTGTGCTGTCTTTTCCAATGGACCAAAGCATGGCCAGACTCTTGAAATTGGCGTAGGCCTCCCTCAAAATGTAAACGCTCTGGTTTTCCAACTGGTCTAAGTGATCTTGTTCCATAAGGTCTTTCCGAATAAGTCGACTAAGATTAACATATTATTTTAGTAAGTTAAAGGCCTTTGTATTTGAGGGTCGTGATCTGCCTTAATTTAATCAAAATGAGTATTAATTTGTTTTTCATATTAACTCTATAGGATAAACAGGGTTTTATCCTACAAGTTTACTGGGTTAATAAATGGAATTTCGGGACCCCATTTATTCAAGGCATTCAGGTCGCTATTTTTGGATCAGAACCGCCTTACTTCTATGCGAGGAAAATCCTATTTTCATTTTTAAAATACGAGGTAGATCAGCATGGCAATTTCGGGTACAGCAGTACATCTTTCCACTCTTTTGATGGAAAAAAATCGATGGAATGGGAAGGGGCCCTCCTTGCTCGTTTCCGAATGGATTGAACCTATCGGCGAAGCCGGTTTTGCGGGTCTCGACCTTTGGATGAATCATCTCAGGTTCGCGTCGCGTTCGGAATGGGACCTTATCAAGGAAATGTCCGTCGAGTCGGATTTAAATCTCGCTTTCATTTCCGCTGCTATTCCCAGTGATAATTCCGATAAGAGCCAACGTTTGCGCGACGCGGTTCTTGAAGCTTGCGAATTTTTCCGACCCCATGCGCTCAAGTTTTCCTTAGCCGAACCGGGTCGGACGCCTGTGCCGGTTGACCAATCCCTTGAGTCACTGGAGTTTGTAAAGGCATGGTCCCAAGACCTGCACCGCGAGGTTGATCTGTGCTTTGATCCAGATTCCGTCGCCGTGACAATAGATTCGCTGGCAGCTATCCGCACAGTCCTTAGTGGAAATCGATTTAAGGCTGTGATTCATCCTTTCCTTCAATCCAAAACCGATTTTGAATCTGTACTGACGGCCGCAGGGGATTTTTTGGCTAATCTAGCCGTACAGGCCTTTGCCGGCAAGGAACGGATTCTGCTCAAGGAAAACGCTGAAGATCATTCCTCCATCATATCAGCGGTGCGTGGTAGTGGTTTCAAGGGTTCCTGGACGCTCTGCTATACCAAAGGGGTGGGTTTTCCTGGTGAAGATATGGACGACCTATTTGACAATGCTGAGAACGACCTCAATTTTCTAATCGATACTATGGCGCGCACTGCCAAGCGCGGAGTAAAGAAAAAAGGCTAAGCGGTAGAGACAAAGTTTTACTTACCTGCAAGGCCGAGTAAAGATAAACGAACGATTGAGTCATACGTGACCCATACGTGACGTAAAAGTTACAGGATTTGATGACGGAGGTTGGTATATAGCTTGGAGATAAAGGAGTCGCCTCGCTTGCGAATATCAATTTCCCGCCTTGGATTCTACTTGCTCCTATTCGCGTCCGGTTTGGCTTCGGCGCAAACAGCTCCAGAGGGCTGGACCCCAATTTCGGGTATGATTTCCCCTGAAATGCACGCCATTATTTCTCTCGAATCATCTCTGTTCGCCGGCGCAGAAGACGGGTTATACCATTCTTTGGACGGAGGAGTCAGTTGGGCTCATGTTGGTGGTGGTTTACCACAAGTCCGAATACTGAGGCTAGTAAAATTGGATCGACGTCTGGTTGTCCAGGCGGATTCCAATCGGTATTGGTTTTCGGACGATGTTGGGATCACCTGGAGGGTTTGGTATCATCCTACCGGAAATCCCTTCTCAAGCCAAGCGTATTTTTTGGATTCTGGCTACATCCATATACATACTGCAATTCCACTTTCAGACGGCTACCTGATTGCATCAGGTAGCATTGGGAATCTACGCGTTTCGAAATACCAACATAATGGGCTCGATTTCCAATTGTCGTCAAAAGGTTTAGATTCCAACACAGTAGATTTGATTACCAGCAGCGGAAAAGCGATTTTGGCGATTGTGGATCAAAGCAGACAGCCACCTCGCGGCGGTTCATTCGTAATGCTTTCCAACGACGAAGGCCAAAGCTGGTTTAAACCCACTGGACCTGTTCGAGAGGATGCATTTATCCACTCTTTTATAACCATGGGGAGCAAGTATTTTGCAAGTGGTATCCATGGCAGGCTTTATGTTTCAAACGATTCCGGATTGAGTTGGCACCTTTCCCCATTTGCCATGGCGCCGGAGAGTTTTATGCCAGAAGGAATGGAGTTGTCGGCATTTCCGAACGGCAATATCATGGCCTGGAATTACCGTGACATCTTTGTGTCCGAAGATACGGGAACAACCTGGTCAATGCGAAGAAGAGCTTCCGGCCCCAATTATTCCCAAACTATGGCGCAAAAGGGCAATACCATTATCATTTCAGATGCTAACGCGATTCTACTTTCTAGTAACGGCGGAAAAAACTGGAAGCCAAGAAGCCTTCCGCCAGGAGAGTTTGCGATCCTTCCGGAAGGAGTGCTTGCGAGCTATAGTCTTTCTGCCGTATCCGGAAAATTATGGGCCAGA
>JAYSRH010000282.1:0-3696 GCA_043721115.1 Fibrobacteria bacterium
GGATGGGAAGGGGCGAGCGTTGGACAATATTTTTGTTGAGCGCCTGTGGCGTAGCCTAAAATACGAGAACATTTACATCAAGGGGTATGAAACCCTTAAAGATGCGAAAGCGGGAGTGAGCGAATATATGGATTTTTATAACACAAGGAGGATTCATCAAAACTTAGACTACAAGACCCCGGATGAAGTATATTTTCAATCACAAATGAGGAAAAATGCGGCTTAGAAATTAACTTAAAAAGGACCTTTAACTGTCCAAGCTAAGGGGTCCACTTAACCCTTTCCAAGGCTATCCTACAAAACCGGAAAGATGCAAACAGGTGAAGGTCTTCTTCGACTCCTCAGCCTTGGTTAAACTATATGTCTCTGAAAAAGGAACGGATGCAGTTTTGGCGCTCTGCAATGAAGCCAGTGAACTAGGACTATCCGTGATCTGCTATCCGGAAATCATTTCTGCATTGTGCCGGATCCGTCGAGAAAAGCAAATCGAAGGATCTCAATATGTGACAGCCAAACAAGGTATCGCCCAGGATCTGCGTGATGCTGCCATATGCAATATCACGGGGACGACGGTACTTCAATCCATCCTTCTTCTCGAAGAGAATGCATTGCGGGCCATGGATGCATTCCACATTGCAGCCGCATTGGAATGGGAGGCGGATCTTTTTGTCTCCAGCGACCTGCATCAAATCAAAGCAGCTAAAAAGGTCGGACTTACTGTCCGAGCAGTTCCTTAGTCCCTCCTGAGTGGATCGGCGGCGGATGGCCCGGGGCCAAGCCTTGGCTTGGCCTTTACCGGGAAGGGCACACAAGAGCGAGCACGGGCGCAGGCGGTTAGAATCAAGTAATGAGCCAACTTTTGTCATGACGATTTCCTTCGAGATGAAATATGCCATGAATTCGGGTGTATTGGAATACGGTGTCCACCGGATGGTTACGGAGGAGAAACTAACCTTATGGGCCAAATACTCCCGTTTCCTTCCCAACTGGAAAGCTGATGTCATAAAGCAGATTCGGACAGAAATCCACACCATTGGGCCAACATATCGAATTCCCAACTTCATTCATGGCAACCTGTTTAAAGTATCCTAAATCCGATAAGGCCTCGAACATGCCTTCACCACCCACAAAAGCCGATAAATCAGCATACCGAGTCTCACCGGTTTTAAATACCAGCTCCAAAGTATAATCGTGCATGTAACGCACATGTTTCGCTCGATGCATGATCCCCCCATTCTTTCATTAGTTCTTCTTTGTGCAGCGCAGCCCAATCCAGCACCAAAACTTCGGCCCGCCTCGGCAAGTGCCCGGCGATGGGCTCTAAATTCATGATCCCAATTTCTGTTTCAAACTCATTTTAGCAATGTATTGCTGGTCGGTAGGTGAGCCCCTTCTTTTTTCTCAGAGTTGTGATATTTTGCGGTTTTCCCTTTCCTCCCGCAACATATCCGGTAACCTGGGCCATAAAAAGGGCGAAGGAACAGACATAATGAGACAGAAATACCATAACCGGCAGGAAATAGTACACCGGCTCAACCAGCCAGGTTCACCCTCAATTGCGGTCATTTCCGAAGAGACTGGAGTGTCGAAAGCTATTTTGTATGCCTGGCGCTCCATGAAGGTGATGCCGGTAGCCCCGACCCATTTCGCACACTAACCAAAAGCAACCGTCAAAGCCAGCGCTGACACCGTTTTAGCGGCATAAAATTAAGCTTGCAATTCCGGTTCGTGAAGGGAAATAATAGGCCTTGTGATTTAAAGAACCCAGCACCAGGTACCCTATGTTTCTTCTCCTCGTCCTTTCAGTCTCCTTTCTCGCCTCTGTGCTTGCGCTCAAACTCCTGGTCCGCGCGCCCTTTGCCAAATATTTTGGGGATGCGCCTGACCATCGCAAGGTGCATCAGAGCATTGTCCCAAGATTGGGCGGCCTCGGCATGATACTAGCCTTTCTGGTGGTTCTGATGCTCCGCACTTTCGTCCCTGGAAATCTTTGGCCGGTATCCGGCAACCATTTTTCCGGGGCCCTGCTGTTCATCGCGCTCTTCTTAGCTGGAGCCGGTGCTTTGGATGACGTTCGCACGCTGAGCTTTAAGCCCAAGTTCCTGCTCCAATTTATCCTGGCTTCCGGTGTGGTGGTGGTGTTGGGGCATCATTTTGGAACCGTTATGGCTTTTGGACATAGCCTAGAACTCAATGGCTTTGGCCAGGTGGCTACCATCTTCTGGATTGTGGCGGTGATGAATGCCTTCAATATTATCGACGGCATTGATGGGCTCGCCGGCGGGGTGGCGGTATGCGGTTTTGCAGTGACGGCCTTTATGGCGTATGCCAACGGGGCCGTTTATCTGCTGTCCATGAGCACGGCCTTTGTGGGGCTTACCTTAGGCTTCCTGCGTTTCAATCTGGCCCGCAAGGAAAAGGTATTCCTGGGCGATTCCGGGTCGCAATTTCTGGGGGCGGTCTTGGCGCTTTTTGCCATTCAGGTGCAGAGTTTGCCCAAGACTCATTTCAGTATTTTGGTGCCATTTTTGATCGTGGGTTATCCGCTGTTTGACATCAGCGTGGCCATGGTGCGGAGAAGTATGAAGGGCAGTTCGCGTGGCCTCTCCGGACGCTTGACACGCATGTTCATGGCCGACAATGAGCATTTGCACCATCGTTTGGTGTACTTAGGACTCTCGCATGTGCAGTCTACCTTTTTGCTATTGATGGTGGCCGGCACATTGGGGGCGTCGGCGATTATCATTTCGCGCATACCCATAGCCGGCCGTGTGGGCGTGCTGGCTTATTTGGCCGTGGCGCTGTTTTTGATACTGAACCGATTGGGGTATATCGGCATGGCGCCTTGGGTGACTTTTCCGAGAGCCAAGGTGATGCCGGGCAAGATTGTGGGCGTGATCGACCCGGATGAAGTGTTCTTTCATTCCTTGAAGAGCTTCAAGCAGGACAAGTTTGATTTTCTGAGTATGCCTGGAAAGCTTTCCAAATTTATGGGTGATGATTTGGTCGCCGTGACCTTGTACAATGCGGCCGCAAACCAGTTTGAGGAGCGGTGGAGCAGCGTGCTGCGGGCGTCCGAGTACCATGATTGTCCGGCCATAGTCATTGCGGATGCTCCGGATATCCAAAGGGTGAAGGATAATAATCCGGAGGGGTTCAAGTCGATTCATTTTATGGAGAAGCCGGTTCGGATTCCGGAATTGATTCGGGAGCTGGAGCGATGCGCGAAACCGGTGGTGGTGGATAAAAAGCGGACGCGAGATCGCAAGTTCTCATTGGCGCAGATCGCGCTGAGGCAAAATGCCGGAGGTTAATCGGCACCGAGTTTTGGTGATTTCCCAGTGCACGGAAGTGCGCAATGAACTGGTGACTTTACTTAGTGGGTACGGGTATTTTGTGGAGTATTGTCAAAGTCGAATGGAGGGAGTGCGAAAGTTTCGGGCGCATAAACAGCCGATAGTGATATTGGATGTACCGGTGCTGAGGCTTTTTCCCAAGCGGTTGTTTCGGTTTATCCAGCGGGTGCGGAAAAATACCATTGTGCTCATAGCGGCCCATAAGCAGGAGGAGGGCGAGGCCTTCGAAAAACTAGGCATGGGCGTGTATGATATTCTGAATTTGCCCTTAAGAACGGACTTTCTGAAATTGACTTTAAGCCGGGCCTTGGCCCATCATCGTATGACACTCGAAAACCTA
>JAYSRH010000283.1:0-3688 GCA_043721115.1 Fibrobacteria bacterium
CTTCTGGCATAAGGTGCTATTTGATCTGGGCCATGTTTCCGCTCCGGAACCGTTTGCCAAACTGGTGAACCAAGGGCTGATCCTGGGCGAAGATGGCGAAAAAATGTCCAAATCCCGCGGCAATGTGGTCAATCCAGATGAAGTGGTGGAGCGTTACGGCGCCGATTCCATGCGGCTGTACGAAATGTTCATGGGACCGCTGGAGCGCATGAAACCCTGGCAAACCGCCGGGATCGAAGGCTTATGGCGTTTTCTCAATAAAGTCTGGAGACTGACTATCGGCGACGACCGATTTACGGTCAAAGTTGTCGACAGCGCGCCATCGGCCCTCATATTAAAGTGCATGCATCAAACCATTAAAAAGGTCACGGACGATCTCGACAATCTCCGTTTCAATACCGCCATCTCCCAACTCATGATTTTTACCAATGATTTGACCGATGAACTGGGCAAGACCGAATCCATTCCACGCGCGGCAGCCGAAACCTTGGTGCAATTGTTGGCGCCCTTTGCTCCACATATTGCTGAAGAGATTTGGGAGGCTTTGGGACAAAAGGCAATCCTAAGTACTACCCCCTGGCCCGTTTACCGCGAGGAATTATTGGCCGAAGATACCGTCACGGTGGTCTTTTCCACCAATGGGAAAAAGCGCATCGAACAGCCGGTTCCCAAAGGCACCGACGGACCTACGTTGGAAGCCATGGCACGAGAGCATACTCGGTTTCAGGTATTTCTGGAAAATATGGATGTGGTCAAAGTGGTGGTGGTGCCAGACAAACTTGTAAACTTTGTTCTCAAGCCGCGTTAAAAGCGGGGCCCGTTCCTTAACCATGGTACCGCAAGCATCCGAGAATTATGTTGTCCTCGCTACCAGTAACCGTGGTAAAGTGCTGGAATTCCAGTCCTTGCTGACTCCCGCCAGGTACACGTTATTGACGCCCAAGGAAATTGGTTTTACCGATGAGGTTGAGGAAACCGGCACAACATTCGAACAAAATGCGCTGATCAAGGCTCAAGCCTTGGCTGTATGGTCTTCTCATCCCATCCTATCTGATGACAGTGGATTGGAAGTCGATGCCCTTGGCGGCGTTCCAGGGGTTTATTCCGCCCGTTATGCAACTGAAATTATGGTTGATTCCATTACTGGGCAACCTTTGCCCCAGGCCTCGGCAAACCGGGCTAAGCTTCTAAAGGCATTAGAGGGCAGCCTCAATCGGACTGCTCGTTTTCGCTGCGTCCTGTGCTGGCTAACGCCGGGACAAAAGCCGAGATTTTTCGCTGGGGTTTGCGAAGGTCAGATTGCAAACAGTGAAAGGGGAGAGGGTGGATTCGGATACGATTCCATTTTTATTCCCTCCGGTTTCAATCAATCCTTCGGCGAACTGTCCCATACTGTCAAAGACAGACTGAGTCATCGTGCACAAGCAGTATCGCTTTTACTGGCAAGTGATGCCATGAAGGTAAAAGCTTGACATAAAAAAGGCCTCCGTTTCTGGAGGCCTTTGTTTTAATGATTTGAATTTTTGTTGGGATGCTTACCTAAGCTTATCGATGGGTCCGCATGATGCCGGTACGCGTGTACTGGATTTCTTGCTTGCCGCCCTTAAATTCGAACCGAACTTTCCAAACGTACACGCCCTGGCCTGCGAGCTGGCCGTTCTTATCCTTCATATCCCACCACAAGTAACTGACCAAACCTTTGGGCACGACTCGCGCCGGGTTTTGCAACTCACCATTGGCTCCGAAGGTTTGGGTGGACGCGAACACAAAGTTTCCATATGTATCGAAAATGGAAATATGCGCGATATAAGGTGCTGTACTGACCACCTGCACAGTGCTTAATGTGCCTAGCAAAAGTACCGGCGTTGCGGTTTCCCGATTGCCGCTAGGCATGGTGTTCAGGTTAGGAACGGCGACATTGGCACCAGGGGGCCGTATATTGGAATTATTAGGAACATAGCTAGCGGACGGAATCCAAACGACTTGCAAATTGGCAGCTCCTGTAATCGGGTCCTTACCAGGAGTCGTGATGCCGAGCTGTTTGGGATCATGTGGGTCTTGGACGGCGACCTGAAAATTGGAGGAGTTGGCATCCAATCCTGCCACAGGCGGGAAGCCGCGGAAGAGCTGGATATTGAGATTGCGGTTAGCCCCTTCTAACGGAACACCATAAACAACTGGGGGATTGAATTTGAGATCCGTAAATTTTCCCTTGTCCGCATTTAAGAAAATGCAATTTCCGGTTTGGGGTGAGGCGCTGACTGCATTGTCGATGATTACCCTATAGGCACCATTGGCATCGGGAACTGGGTTGTTTATGGCAACCAAGGTTATGGCGTTTGCATAATCGCCGCAAGTAGTCGAGAACTTTATCATGTCCTTGAAATCCACCCCGGCTCTCAGTGGTTCGGAAAGGGTGATGAGCAATGTGTCATGATTGAAGCTGGGATCATTGGGAACCAATGCATTGACGTTGGGCGGACGCTTGAAAGCTGAAATGATAACAGGTCCAATGGAATCATCGAGTACGCGAGTCTGTCCGTTAAAAAGTGCGTCTCCGGCGGGAAGCATGGCTTTAGGGGCCTGACCCGTTTTAGGCGCAGTCAAATCTTGTCCGAAAGGGTTGGAAGTATAATCCGCCACCACAATAGTGGAATCGGAACCTGGGAGGAAGGAAAGTTTTCCAGCTTGTACGGCTATGACTGCCGAACTGTCGCCATTCCATTGGGCACTAAGTGTGGAAGGCAAATGGGCAAGCTTCTTTTCAAAAACGATGAATACCTTGTCTGCCTTTCCATCGCCGTTGGTATCCTTAATATATGCCTTTT
The DNA here is from genome assembly GCA_043721115.1 of Fibrobacteria bacterium. Lineage (GTDB taxonomy): Bacteria > Fibrobacterota > Fibrobacteria > UBA11236 > UBA11236 > Chersky-265. The sequence continues at coordinate 2,829 of JAYSRH010000283.1, forward strand.
TGACCGGGTCAAAGGCTGCCACAAGGACAATATCAGTTTTGACGGGCACGCTTTCCACATTTGCCGAGGCGGTAATATTGACACGGTTGTCAAGCACTTGTGGTGTAATTTTCCCTTCCACTTTTTGATTGGCAGTAATGGCGCCGGTTACAAACCCATATGGCACTACCACTTTGAATATTCCCGTAGCCGGCCCCGTTTCCACGGCATTGAACGTTTCCGATTCGTTCTGCAGAGAGGTAAAGGTCAAAGGTATGATGTTCACGGTATTGATATCGGGATCATGCGCTACAAGCACGGCTACAAAGGTTGAGGTACTATTTTCTGAGACCGAGCTGACGGGTACATCGCTGAGTATTGAAGTGGTGAAATACAATTTAGGAGCTACAGGGTTGTCCAGGATGATGGAACCCGGCTTGGTATCTCCGTAGGCTGGGTCCGTGTAGGTGACTTTAATATTGTCAGTGGATTTGCACTGAAGCACGCCGTCCGCTATGGAGGCCCCTTCGCTTTTGGAAACGATTGAAGATTTATACACGCCGGGTGAGGTTTCGATTAACCGGATAGTGACCTTGTCAGTGCTTTCGGTACAGCTAAGTTCTGCGTAGAGCGTATCGGTTGCTGAAGAAATGCTTTGATCGGTGATGGTTACTTTGAGACTGTCATCAGTACGGGTGATGACTGCGCCAGGTCCTCCATCGCCAGTTATGGTGATGACCGGATCCTGATTGGGATAGGCTACCAGTAGGTCGTCAGCTGCGGAGGACCCGGCAGTTCCTGTTTTGCTATGAGAAGTGACTACTGCGTGGACGGTACCCAATACGTAGGTTTCGGCCTTGCCATTGCCGGGTTTGATGGAG
>JAYSRH010000284.1:0-3687 GCA_043721115.1 Fibrobacteria bacterium
ACCTCTGGGAAAATCAAAGTCGGCCCGCAAAAAGGCGACTGCGCTGAAGTTCACGATAGCTTATTCGATCACAATAGCGCCTTGATGGCCCTATCGCCATTAGGTGCCACCGATGCATTTGAGGCTCTGAATATTCTGGCCGATGCCTTGATTTATGCGGCCGATCATGAAGATCGCGAATGCCTGATTTACGGTTATGCCGATACCACCGGAGACACGGCCTATAATGTGGAGATCTCCAAACTGCGAGCGCAGTCGGTACAGGCATTGCTCGATGGAAAAAAGGAGGACTGGGTTTCCATAGCTTTAAAAAAAGGTTCGAACGAATCCTTGGAAAAATACTTGCTGGCCTTCCATCATGCATTTGGATGGGAATGCGATCCGGGTAGTGTGGATGGGACCTTCAGCGCGGCCACGAAATCGGCGGTGGAGAATTTTCAGGGTGCGTTCAATGCCGAGCATGACGGACATTTGGAAGTCGACGGGAATATGGGGCGCGAGAGTTGGGGCGCGGTTTTCCATATTCTGGAAGAGCAGTTGGGGCTTTTGGTTGAAGCGAAAGGTCGAGATCCGAAGAAGCTGAAAATGCATTATGCGGCGCAGGATGGTGGCATCGTGGCATGCGGGGAGAAGTACCCGGTGGATGCTAAGGAGAAGGACGGGTTCAAGTCACAGAAAAATCGGCGGGTAGAGATTGCGTTTGTGAATACGGCGCGGGGCGTGCCGAAGACGCGGGGGCATGTAAGGCTGAAGCCGATTGAGAAAACGCTTGGGAATGGAAAATCGAAGGAGAAAGCTGCTTCCAGCATAACAGGAATTACCTTGACCTGCGGGCATGAAACCCAGGTAGAAAGCCTTAGAAGCGACAAAAAGGAAACGTTCAATCGAAAAGTGAAGCAAGGCCAGGTCCTTGAAATAGTGGCGGATATAGCACGTGGAGATAAGATTACGCTGGATGCTGAGGGTCCGGGCGCAAATGATTGCGAATGGATTACTGAAGGGTGGGATGAAAATAAAGGGAGTGGGAAATCATTCAGTATTAGTGCCAAAGGTGTAAAAAGGCCAGCAGAGCAGTTATGGATTCCTCATTTCAAGCCACATGTCATAAAGGTTAAGGCAAATGGAAAGGATGGAAAGGAATTAACGGCTGAGGTCCATGCCTATCCTGCAGAACAGTCTCAGGTGAAAATTGATTTTAAAAAGCTACATAAAATTATTTTCGAAGCTCAAAAGGTCTTGAAAGACCTAATTAAAGATCCGGACAGTGGCGGTTATTTGAAAGTTCTTGAAGGTAGTGTTTCGGCAGTCACAGGTTTCAGGAGGACAAGAAGTCCGCAAAAGTTATTTGGACCTATAAAATATCGCTCGGATTTACGCCAGTTTTAGCAGTAGGGTATAAGGTACCTATACCTATTCAACCGTTTTGGTTTCCTACATGGGCCACAAAGTATATTACTTCTATTTATGCTCTAATCGAAGCTGAAGGTGGTTTTGATTTTACAGGCTCTATCACCAAGCTAACTGAAAAGCCAGCGAAAGGCGATTTGGAATTAAAAGGTGCAATTGGTATTGCATTTGGTGCCTATGCGCGATTTATAAACCTAGATTCAATTAAAGTTTTCCAATGCTATGCTAAGGCCAAAACAGGAATAACTGGAACTGCTAAGTACTTGCCTGCAAAATCGGCCGTTGACAACAGTTTTGGCGCAGCCTTAAATTTTTCCTGCGATGGCTTGAAATGCGAGTTCAGTTTACTAGTTATGAATGGCTGGTTGACCTTTAAAACTGAGGTACCGGTGATAGACAAAAAGATTTGGCCGACTTATGAGTGGCCAATTTTTCACGATACTAAGACGGATGTTCCATGAATCGCTCTTTACTATTGGTTACTATCGGAGCATGTATTTTTGGATTTCTGGCGATATGGTTTCTTTCACCATTTGTGCTTCAAATGGTAAGTCGAATCACATTCCTCCTTTTCCGTCCGTTTTCAAGTATTATTCAGGCGGAAATAACCAAGGAATTTATTGTCTTGACAAAGCGCGAGCAATCAACTGTTGAGGCCGCCCCAGCTTGGGAAATACGGTATGTTCTTGATGGAAAAATTTTTGAGTATGTAGATGCCAGTCGGATCATGTTTGGAGAAAGGGATATAAGCCCTGAAGTGCCGAGTGCGGGAATGATTAGGAAAATCCAGGAGAAGAGTCCGAGCTCAAATCTGGATAAATTTCTCAAAACAAAAACAGAATCAATTCTTACAAAGGATTTTGAAAAGTATCGGGTTTTACGGCCCCATGTATATTTTATCCCAAACTTAATACCTATGAAAACCAGCTCCCATTCGACTTTGGGTGAGATCTATGGCGCACCTTTAGTTTGTGAATTATCCCAATACTCTTCCAAAGAAAATGGGTTTCCACCCATTAAAATAAGAATTTTCAAGTGGTTCCCGTCATGGCCAGATTCACCATTCAGTAATTATTGGAGCGCTATTAATACCATATTAGCGGGACTAATTGGTATCGGTATTATTCTTCTTTTTTGGGTAGTTACAATTAAGAGTATTATAGGAATCCATGACACCAATTCTTATTTGTTTTTTGGAAAAGTTGCGCTTTTATTTATTCTGACCTTTATTGCAATAAAGTGGCCATGTCCAATGAAACGTCAATGGCTCGATCCCACAAAACGCCCCCGCATCCTAATCGACTCAAACTTTTCAGAAAACACCCGCCTCTGGGAGCGCAATTGAAATCTTTACCGACTGTCGGTATTCGTGTTGAAGGCACGCGCACCGCTTATAGCCTTAAGTTAAACAATGTGGAATTGCTCGCCGATCGATGGTACGAATCCGCCATGGATACAGCTATAGTCAATCACTGGGTTTTTCCGGGATTAAACAATATTGAGGTCAATATCCATGTGCCTTGGGACGATTCCGAAAGGCATGAACGAAATTTCAAAGCTGAGATTTTGTCAATCACCAAGGGCGCTGACCCTGTAATTCTAGGCGCTTTGCATTGGGTTTGGACAGAAGAAGGAGCGCTACCTTTTAATGCACGAGTTGATTTTAATCTCCCCGATGACTTTCCGCGTTGGACTTGGATGGATGCTAAACCAATTGAATTTAGTAACGTGATCCAATCCCAAATAGAGCAAAAGATTGAGATCTTACATCGTGCCTTTCAGTCGAAAGATTTGCTTGCGTTGGAAGCAATGCTCAAATTGAAAGCATTGGATATGGGGCGAGCCTACGGTATACCCGATGAGGAGAGGCTTGCTGATCAGCGAGAATTTTTTAAAAGTCTTCTTGAAAGCCCTGATTTCTCAATGAAACCACTAGATATTAAAAATGCCTTTTTTGAAATCGAAGGCAGTGGCAGGCTGGTTAAGGTAATACATATGAAGGGCACGCCGTTATTGATTACGGATGAATCAGCGGCTGCGGGAACATTTAGCCTGCCTCTTTACTTCACCCATATTTATGGAAATTGGGAAATCGTGAGGTAGATTGGATTCAAACGCCCAATCCGGTGATGATGACCGGTGTAGGATGCCACATTACCCTTGCGGACAGCCGTCTCGAAGGTGAAGTGGACCCCTTAGCTTGGACAGTCAAAGGCCCTTTTTAAGTTAATTTCTAAGCCGCATTTCTCCTCGTTTGTGATTGTAAATATACATCGTCCG
>JAYSRH010000285.1:0-3686 GCA_043721115.1 Fibrobacteria bacterium
CCGGGGTCGGTACTCCCCACTCCGCGCGCGTCCTCGCAATTCGGGCAAGCTCCAAAACCAACTTCACCCTCCGGGAACGTTGCATGTAATTTTCCCGCACAAAGAAAAGCCTGCCCCCCAAGATAAAAGAGCGCGCGAAGAAAAATTAAGGCTTAGGACCTTCAATTCTAAAAAGTTTGTCTTTTTGAGACAATTTTACCGCGAAAAACTCTTCTTTATTCAGCTCCTCGGGAAGCTTGTCCTTTAGAATCGATGCGACAAACTGTATTCCTCTTTTGTTAACTAGTTGAGCAATTTTTAAAAGCTGGTTATCATGCATCAACTCCTTCTTGTCGTTTAACAAGAAGTGAAAACAGGGGATGTTCTCTTCATCGGCAAATAAGGTGTAGGCAATGTCGAAGCAAGAAATCTCTCCCTGCTTTTTTCCAGAGCTAAAATTTGTGTTGAATGCGCTGAATTTATAGAGTCTTTGCTGACTTTTGTTTAATGCGATATCAAATTTCAGCGCGTATTGTTCACCATAAAGAGTATTTGATATTGAGGAAAAATATTTGTTGAATTTGTTTACCTGGTCCTTAATAGTTTGTTCAAATGAGCCAGAAAACAAATTTTCTTCGATACCTTCTAGCTTTCCATTAAGCTCATCCAAATGAACCTGGACCTCGTTCAATTGGCTTATCGTGCTCTCTAGCTCGCCTTTGCGCCTATACTTTTCATTTAGCTCCGTAATAAGTAGCTGTAGCTCATCGAAAGAATCACTCTTGACGATTACTGCGCCTAATTCAGCCTCATCAATAAGAAGGCGATTTAAATGCGCATTTTTTGCCTTAATTTCAGAGTCGATTCTTGGAATATCCTTAGTTATGTATTTGACCTTCTCGCCGACCATTTTATTGTGAAAATTGACCAGTTCCGAAAATGTTTTTTGGATTCCCGCGATATTATTGGTCGCCTGCTGGTAAATACTTTCAAGTTGCTTTAAATCTATTTTCGACGAGCTTTGAGCAATGTCCTTTTCTGCTTCCGATATAAGCGACTTGCGAATATTCAACTTACCAATTTCCGAACCAAGAACATTGATCTGGTATTTCACGCTATTCAGCCTGTCCAGATCAGCTTCAAAGTTTTTGTTTAAATTGAAATTCGACTTCCGGATCTCTAACTCTTTGATCTCACTATCCAAAATAGAGAGTGTTGTTTCATATGCGGATTTGGTTTGGTCCTTCTCTAACCTGTCCTTGAAATTCTTCTCGATTCTGATTTGAGTAACTAGCTCTTGCTTAATGTCGCCATCGTCGAAATTGCACCCCAATAAAAAAAGGTACAAGGTTTCGTATTCATCATCTCTCGTGAAAGTATCAAGAGTCTTGAGCGTATTGTTAATGCCCAGGTCTTTATACCTAATATTGTGAGAAATAATCTGTCTGAAAGTCGGCTTCTTTCCGTAGTGACCTGGAAATAGGAAATTGGTTAGCGTCTCTTCGAACTCGATGTCCGTCTTAGGCTGGCCATTTATCCTGCGAATGATCTCTTTGCGGGATAAAAAATTTCTTTCGATCCGGAGTTCATCAGAGTCTTCATCAATCAAGTCTCTCTTTAGCACAAGAGTTACAAGCACCTTGCCCTCAATTAAAAAGTCTTTGACGAGTTTGTATTCCTCCTTTTTATTTTCCGGGTCGGTGTAAATATTCTTCGGATTAGCCCCCAGACAAAAATCGATCAAAACAAGAACGGTTGTTTTGCCAACATTGTTCCCCGTTTCTCTACCATCAAGATTCGGCGTTTCATCTACTATTAAGTTTAATCCACTGCGAAAGAAAATTTCCCGAATTTTGTGGTCACCACTTGAGATCGTCAAGGATTTTATGAACATAGTTCAACCTTGCCCTGATCATTCAGGTTGATAATGTTTAAGAGGAACAGCCAATCCAGACAAAGAACAAACACTGGCATGGACATCTCTCGAATAGCCCTTGTATTCGAATACAGGTCAAGCAAATCGTGGGTTCTTTTGCCGGCAATTGCTTGAAGTACAATCGCGCCATTAAAGTAAACGCTGTCTTCCGGGTGAATATTGTCAGGTAGAAGCATTTTTTGCGTTTTCCGGGTTTTCAAAAATCTTGCAGCGAATAAACGCATCTACTACCAGAGTATTCACACAAAGGTCCAGCTCCTCGAAAGGAATTGCGGCAAAATTTGAACTATTCAAAATTATTCCAGTTACCGAATCGCAAATTTTGAAAAACAGTTCATCACCGCTATGCGCCTTTTTATTAAGGATGTATTCCTTTCGAATCGCACGAAGTACCGACCCGCTTTTATTTACTCCCTGCTTATCGAATTCCGTATAAATCTTGTCGAGTCGGCCATGATAGATTTTAAAATCATCAATAATCGTTTTAGCTGTGTCCAAAGTATTGTATTCGATTTTGCTCTCAATCGCGAAAGGATCCAGTTGAAAACCAGGACTTTCGCTATCGAAGTCTTCTTTGGAGAGAGTATTGATTATGGCCGCCAAGTTCGAATCCATTTTGAAAGCATCGACTTCCAACGCCAGTTCTTTTTTCAAAAACTCTTTGATCGTTTTCTGCTTTTCGATGTCAAAAGCCAAAATCTCTCTGAGAAGAAAAGGCACGTCCAAAATGTCCGAACTCGGTTCAAATCGGAGATTATGCGGATTGGTAAATGTCTTGGTTCTTAGGTCGGCAGCGTCTCTGCAAATGGAAATAAATTTGAAAATAAATGCTGTGTAAGCGGAGAGGTCTTTGGTTAGTGCCGAGTCTACTTTCTGTTTTGTTGCCGTAGCAGAAACTTGGAGGATAACTCGATTGTGATCATCTATTAGATCTATCGCTTCTGCATTTTGCTTGGTAACATTGAGGTTTCTAAGCTGCCAATCAAACACCAGGTTGAGAAAGTGCAGATAAAAACTCTCGGAATATATATGGAGGTCGAGGATATTCATTTTCCCCCGAACCTCAATTCGATGGGCGAGAATAATCAGCTTTTCTTCGATATAGCTGAAATAATTTGACCTGTTCATAGCTCCACCATTTGCAACATCCTCTTCCGAGAAGAATCTTGCTGGTCCTCTTTTTGAACGCCCTAGAAAAATTTTAAAAGCCTGGATCCGACACAGGAATTTTAGTCAAAATAATTGGCCTAGTCACCTCAATTTCCGGCTGCATCTACGCACAAGTTGTCAACACTTAGGGATCGGCTCGAAGATTCGGCCAGTAGAACTCGAAAAGAAGCGCGCTAGTACAGAGAAAGGGGGGGGCAGGATAAGACAACAGGTCTTATTGTGCGGGAAAACTCGGCGCGCCATGCTGGCGCTTGGCCTGCGGCACATGCAACAAGTCCCATGGAGGGCTGGGCTTTCCAGCCCGCCCCAAATGGGCTCTGGAACCTGCCCGTCAATTCAGCTTAACCTTCGAGCGGCGCGAACTTCGCTTGGCGCCTACGTCCGCTTGCTCTCAGGTTAGCTTCATTGAACGCTGCGGGCGCTCATTCCGGGTGCGATAGCGCACCACTCCATTCACGTCCTCGCGTAGCGGGCATGGCCCCAGAGCCCACTTCTCCATGGGCCAACGTTGTCCGAAATTGCGCCTCTAAATACTTGCCCCCCGGCTATGGGCCGGGAAGCAATTTTACAGTTCATAATTTTTTATGGGGTGGGAAGAGAA
>JAYSRH010000286.1:0-9690 GCA_043721115.1 Fibrobacteria bacterium
TGGAAATTCATCGCCATCACACGCATGACGCCCTTATTTCCGTTCAAAATTTCAAACTATATATTTGGCGCCATCGGCTACCCATTCTGGGCTTTTATACGGGGTACGGTTTTGGGAATTCTACCACTATCCATTACCCTGGTATATCTTGGCTCCCTGATTCAGGACTTCAGCGGGCTGACGGGTGGAAATACCTTAGGCGCCCCCTTAGCCCGGGGTGTGGCACTGGCGGTAGGGGCAGTGGCCATAATTGGAGTGGTCCTGATTTCCAAAAGAGCAACTCGAAATTATCTTGATTTGCTGAAAGCATCCGAAAAATCCAGCCAGAATAAAAAGGGTTTGGAATAGGGTCTACCTAGGGTAACCTTCGAATTACCTCTTCATTGGTTTTTTCCACACCGGATTCAACCCATGCACTTCCAGCCGCTCGACCAAGATTCGCAATCAGGTTCCATTCCGCTGATACGATGTTCATAAATTCGTCCCATGCGTTTTCATGTTCGTGCAAAGCTTTGGATTCCCGACGGGCAGTCTGAAAGAGCGCCAAGACTTTACGGGCGCATGCCGTATCTGAAAACTCCTGTACGGTTTCCAGCGCGTTGGATTTCAATAGCGCACGTTTCTCCTTAGTCAATGCCGCCACCCACGCTAGCGCATGCGTGAACTCCATTTGATTTTCCCGAGATAAAAGCCTTCCGTTAAAACCATCCCGAACCACGTCTTCTACGCCCGGTGCCTGGACGGCAACCACAGGAACTCCGGCAGCCATGGCTTCTGCAATCACCAGCCCTTGGGTTTCCGAATGGGAGGCAAAGGCGAAAACATCCATGGCATGGTAAAGCCCATGCAGAACACTTCCTTTTAAGTTGCCCAACATAATAATACGATTCCCCACATCGGATGCCAGGTAACGGTTTTTCAATTCGTCTTCCAGGGGGCCGCTTCCCGCCACCAGAAACCAAGCTTTAGGGTTTTCTCCCAAAAACGCCAAAACAGCATCACTCAAAAAGGTCAGGTTTTTTTCCAGCGCAAGCCGGCTAACAAAGCCAACAGTAAACGCGTCTAGCGGAATGCCGTATTTCTTCCTAAAGGCAGGTCCATTCCCCTTGGCAATGCCCACTACATCCACACCTGTTGGAATAATATCTATGGGTTTGAACACATGCCGTCTGCGCAGCTCCTCTGCGACGAAATGACTGGGAGCAATGACATGGTCGCAAAGATTTGCATAGCCGGCCACCATGTTGTTGACAAAGCACTTCATGGCTTCGCTTTCCCCTCCAGGGACGTAGTGGAGATAATGCTCGTAAAACGTGTGAAAAGTATAGATTAGGGGGATTTCCAAATTCACCGCCAATCGCAAAGCCGTATTACCCAGTAAGAATGGATGTTGAGAATGTATGACATCGGGTTTGAAATCAGATAGAAATTCCGACAGGTAAAACGGAACCGGCAACTGCACGCTGAATTCTGTGCCATTAAAATGTTTTAAAGCAGGGACACGAATCACATCTGCGTCATCTTCTTGTCCATCAAATTCCGGCGCTACGATTTTCACCTTATGCCCTAGCTTACGGTATTGGCCGGCAAAGGTGTCAATGGAACGCGGTACACCCCCGGTAAAAGGACGGTAGGTGTTGGTCATGATCAAAATCTTCACATTCTTACCTTCTGATACACGTGGCGATGCGGCTCTTTGCTAATTGCCACCCATCCGTGTCCGAGAAACCGTACCTCGATTTCCGGTGGTTTAGCAAACCATTTTCCGGACCATAGCAATTCTACCTCATCACCGGTAACTTGCAAGGTTACAGTCACCAGACCAAAACGGGTGGGGGCAGGGCCAAACGATGCGGGCTTACCTCCTGCACACCAGTCTGGATTGAGTCCAGCGCCTAAAATAAGTTTGTCCGAAAATTCTTCTTCGAACAGGAAACAATTGCGCACCATCATAATCCATTCCGCTGCAGCCCAAGCATGTTGGCCATCGCCCATGCAACCGGTTCCCAATTGGGGATGGATGGCTTCGGGCCATTGTCCCGTTGGCGTTGCCAAACTTGCGATAGACTCCATTATTTTCTGGAAGCGAGGATCTCCCGCTCTGAGCAGGCACTGGGCGATATGCAAGCTGAGATAGGGGTTGATGCCCGAATGGCTGATGTCGTGATAGAACGCGTCTTTAACAAAGCAATGCCCATAAAGAAATTCCAAAGTGGCGAGCAACCTTGGGTCACGGGACGGCCATAACTGGAGGGGAAAGCCAACAGCCACAGAACCTACAGCTCCACTGTCCAGCCGTCGATAGGGAGAAGCGGGCATGGCCACGGAATTTATGGCAGTGGAAACCATTTCCAGACTTTTATCCACAGCCTTGCTCAGCAATTCCGCTTCTTGACTCGCTTGAACGGCCGTTTCCGGATTTCCGGTTTGGGAAAGCATTTCCTCAGCCAAACGCAAACCGCTGATGGTCCAAAAATCATCCCAATAGTAATAGTCATTCGGACCCAAATGTTCGGCGCTAAAACCAGCTGGTAAAAGTTCCGAATGGCGTTTTCCGGAGTCCGGCTTCAACCTTTTATGAATGATCCATTGCACGGCCTTGCGAATGGCGGTCACCCATTCTGGTTTTGGAATGACATGGAACAGTCGGCAATACCGGCCCAAGGCCCAAAGCACTTGCCCATTGGAATCCCATTCGCCTTCTTGAGAACGGAAATAACCGTTCGCCGATTGATGGTCGATAAAGTAATCGAGGATTTTTTCCGACAGTTGGCGGTGTCCGGCGCACATGAGAGCATGCAGAATAATAGCTGCATCACGATACCAGAACCGTTTGTAGGTATAGGGTCCCGCGTATACCTCGCCGGGCGACAACAGCAAAACCGTAGATTTCGCCGCGGCAAAAAGGAATTGGAAACTACCCGAGCCTCCGGAAAAATCGACACCGGCGCCATTCGCTTCGCTCCATTTTTCCTCGGCTTTAAAAGTAAACTTCTCTAATTTATGGGAGTTTATCAAAGGTACCTTTAATGTTACCTCGGACTCTCCCCCTGCCTGTACGCGGTATAATGCGGCGCCGGTGGCCATACCCACCTGACATTCCACTTTGTCCCTGCCCTTAAACCCACCGGACTTCAGCGACAGGAAAACATCACCGTCACGATAATCAGACAATGTGTGTTTATCCGGAGGTCGGGAAAAATGCACCAGATGCACTCCGTTGATACTCCATCCGCGGACCTCTTCCAACATGGCAATCCTATTCACAAAACTGACGCCTTCCGGATTGTAAGGACGTATGGATCCTACCAGCCAGCCGGAAATGTCCGAAGCGGCTCTGAGGCGTAAGAGGCACGTAGGAACACCGTCCTCCACGACCACTTCCGCGCACATTTTCAAATGCATCCCCGTTTTCTCAAATTCCGTGGTAACGCGAAGATTGCCGTCCATCTCTAACTTTTGTGACGCCTTTTCCATTCTACTCGGGATCAGCGCCTCGCCGTTGTCCGCCATGAACCAGGCGTCTAAAGACCAACTGTCGAAAAAAGGCATCAACAATCCACGCCCATCCACTATTGGCGTTTCCGGGCTTTCCGGGTAGCCAACTGCGGTCCAATTCCTCTGCGTGAGATTTATATGCGTTAAGGCAAAGGCTCGTGGAATAAAGGCGGGATCGCGTGGGTTAAACTGCTTGTGTACCCAGAAGGGCCAAACCCAATCCAAATTATGTTGGATAAAATTATTATTGATGAATCCGCGGGCGTGCAGAACCATTCCTGCCCTCAGAAGCTCCATCGGTGCCACAGTTTGAGTGGGCTGAGACACGGCGTTGAATCGAGCCAGAACGGAAATCGGGTCTATGAAGCCTTTTTTTTGGGCTACGGACCGCAATATGTACTTCCACGGAATCCAATTATGCCACATTATGCAGACCTATAAGACACGAATTCAAACCTAAGAACCGGTGTCAATATTCCTCCATACCTATAAAGAAATAATTACACTCAAGAAAGACCACCTTTTTCGGTGATGGGCGAATTGTTACTTTTAACCACGCAGACCTGGTGTTGTCCCAAAGAACAATAACCCCTTCCAAGCGACAAACGACTCTTTGGAGGTTCTTGATGTCAATGCCGAGGCTGATTTTTCCCGAGGAATGCGCAGGTGGAGATGGAAGCCCAGGTTTTTCGTACCAAAGTTTTGGATTTGAGTGCCCTTTCCCCCATTTCTTTGCACACTTTCCAGATAAATATCGGCAAAAAATGCAACCAGGCCTGCGTCCACTGTCACGTTGACGCCTCCCCCTCAAGAACGGAAAGCATGTCCCTGGAAACCATGAACGCATGTTTAAAGGTTATCCGGGAAACGGCTGGAATTGAGGTTGTAGACATTACCGGCGGGGCTCCGGAAATGCATCCGCATTTTAAATATCTAGTTCAGGAATGCCGTGCCCTCGGCAAGCATGTCATCGACCGTTGCAACTTAACCATACTTGAGGAACCGGAATACGCCTTTCTTTACTCGTTTCTGAGCGAACATAAAGTGGAAATTACCGCTTCCCTTCCCCATTTTTCCGAAGCTACCACCAATAAGCAACGTGGAAATGGCGTTTTTTCAGCGTCCATCAAAGCCTTGCAAAAGCTGAATGCCTTGGGGTATGGAAAAAGATTGCCGCTCAATCTAGTCTATAATCCCAACGGATTTTATTTAAGTGCATCCCAATCCCAATTAGAATCCGAGTTTAAAAATAAACTCAAGGCCCTATATGGAATTGAATTCCATAATCTTTATTGCATCAATAACATGCCCATAAGCCGCTTTCTGGAAACATTAATTCGACGCGGAAAATATCAGGAGTACATGGAACTTCTGGTCGAGGCATTCAATCCAGCCACATTGAATGGATTAATGTGCCGCCAACAAATTTCCGTAGGATATGACGGTTCAATATACGACTGCGATTTCAATCAAATGCTCGAAATGAAATCAGAACCGGTATCGCATATCTTGGAGTTTTCCCAAGTAAAATTCCTTGCCCGAACGATTCGAGTGGCAAACCATTGTTTCGGCTGCACGGCTGGAGCGGGCTCTAGTTGCGGTGGAGAGACTTCGCGTCCATAATTTTTGAATGGAACACCCATCAAACGCACTATCGATCGGACTTTGAATTACCCGCTTTTGCTTCCATGCCCGCCTTTCCATTTAAATCCACAAATCTCCCATACTGGTCCATTAGACTTGGAAAACCGAAGCGATTCCAAACCAGGGCGGAACGAGAGTACCGATACGGATTCATTTGCTTGCGCCGCGAAGTTCCCGTAACTACTCGAGTGGCCATCACTCCTGCGCGTATGGAGTCTTGCCATGATTGCGGCATGCCCCCGGGTTGCATCCAGTTTTCACCGCTTTCTAGAAATAGCCAGGCCATACCGTCGCTGCGTTGAAGCGCCCGCTCAACGGTGGTTCGCATGATGGAGGGATTCATGCGATTCTTTACCGAATCCGGCCAACCTAGATTGTAAAGGCCGTAGGAAATATTCACCTTCTGTTTCCATACGGGACGCAGCGCCGGAGAAATAAAAGGACAATTGGTGGAGTCCGATGCCATACCAAATTTTCTCCATTGATAAGAGCGTTCAAAATCCAGTGCCGTCCTGTACGAGTAGACTTCACCCCCATCGGTTAAACTAGCCTGTGCATCAAGCCCTTCCAACATTCCCGCAAAAAAGGCGCCGCGTAAATCCTCGTAATTTCTCCCAGCCTGATCCATGGTTACCCACAATGGAGTTTTGACTTCGGATACGTAAGGTCCATGGTATACATGCATTTTTACTTTGGGAAATTTGGCACATACCGCTTGCATGATTTGTTTGCCACGCAAGGCCGCCTGGGCGCGATACTGATCCAGTGTTTTGGTCTTTTGGGAGACATCGTCCGGGTACGTCCACAATTTTCCCGTGTATTCTTCATTGTCAAAGCTTAAGCCAACGCAACCGATACTGGCCGCACCTTCGGCTATCAATTCCCAGTTTCGAATGACGCTGGACCAGTCGTCAAAAAAATCGGCGGGCTTGTCGACAAACACCACGAAATAATTTTGATTGAATTTTTTGAAAATACCGTTGAGCGGTTTGAGCCAACTATTCCAAAAGGTGGCAGAATCCACGGAATAATTGGGGGACATCGCCGACCAGGATTCCGGGGTATTGATGGTCATGCCATCGAAGGGCAGGGACTCCAGATAGGCAATATGCGGGACAATGTTTTGCGTGCGTGATTGTACATTGTGCTGGGCGACAATGAGTACGGGATCGGCAGCGGGAAGTTGTGTAGTGGATACTAAGCAAATAAGCATGCCGACGAAAATCGGAAATTGCATACAGCCTCCAATATTAATGATGTTTGAATGATAAACGTACTCTGGAAATACCACTTCCGATATATCTTGTTTCTATCGTTCAGCCTGATCCACACCCAAACGATAACCTCCATCCCAACCGTGGCCACCTATAACAACATTGGTATACAGGTCCATTTCAGTGCCCCCGTAACCGCGGGTGCCATTGCCGTCTCCATTAAAGAGAGAACCGGATCTGGCAGCTTTGTCCTCGCTCACCCTCTTGCTAAGATAGGAGCCGACCGCTTTGCCGGCAGCGTCTTTACGCTCAAGTCCGGTACGGCCTATACTCTAAAACTAACCTCTTCCCTGTTTCCCGCTGACCAGATTCTTTCCTTTTCCACCTGGCCGGGATACTTCGTGCCACCCCACCTGGTCCGTGTACTAAGTCGTTGAAATCCATAACGTGATGGGATTCCATTAAATGAAAAAGCCCGGAGCCCTGGCCATCATGGTTAAAACACCTGGCCTTTCCCCTGTCAAATCTCGATTGGCAGTGGGTATCGGTGAAATCGCTGCGCAAACTTTTCACATGAAATCTGCCTATTCCGTAGCGGCAATTATGCAAGGTTCTGCACGGATTTTGGACCTACAACCCGTTTTCGCAATAGCCGAATCGGACGCCCTAGACTCGCCCCTTTGGCAAAGCATGCCCAACGTTTTCCAAGGAGAAGGCGGATTAGGCCAACGCATGCATAAAATTTATACCGACCTTCAAAAAGCCTATGGCCATGCCATCCTGCTTGGTGCAGATACTCCACACTTGGAAATCGCGGACCTAATATCAGCAGCGCAATGGATTTCAAATGCAGATGAAGCCCGGTTTTCTTTTGGTCCGGCTAAGGACGGAGGCTTTTGGCTTTTCGGAGGCAACGAGCCCCTTCCGCTATCACTGTGGACTGATGTAGAGTATAGTCAGCCCACTACAGGAAGAGAGTTCCGATCCAAATTAACGCCACTCGGCCATTTGCAAATCCATCGAACCCTCAATGATGTAGATGTTATGGAGGATTTGCCCATACTCTTAGATGATTTAACCCGTCTGCCTGAACCCCTTAAGGAACAAACCGAATTGAGGCATTGGATTGAGAGTCTTCTTGCCCCTGGCACCGTACAATAAGGGCTATACGTCTATCTGATTTTTTCTAGCGCTATCATGGTCATATCATCGTATTGCTTATATCCGCGCACATGCTGACTGATATCGGCCAAAACATCTTGTATCAACTTGACGGGTGGTTTGGCTTGTCCATTCTCCAAAACCTTAAAAAGCCTTTCTTTGCCGTAAGACTGCTGCTCAGAATTCATCGCCTCATCCACTCCGTCCGTGAAGGCGAAAAATCTATCGCCAGGGCGTAAAGCTAGGCTCACCTCTTCCAGCCTGGAGCTGAAATACTCCCCCGTGGACATTCCCATAGCCACTCCTTTGGAAGGAATAGGCTTGGGCAATTGACCGGACTGCCCATAGGTTACCAGGGGTTGATGACCTGCCCGGCTGAAATTCAGTTTATCCCCGGTTTTTGAAAGGATAATGCATAGACACGTGATGAATGATTTTTCTCTTTGCAATTCATCCGTTAAAAGACGATTTACCAGAGTTAATAGTTCTTTGGAGGAAGACACTCGCCGACCTTCCGAGCGCATACAACTACGCAAACTGGTCATTACCAAAGCTGCCGGGATTCCCTTGCCACATACATCGGCAATGACGATTACCCAATCCCCATCCGTATTCTGAAAATAATCCAAATAATCCCCGCCTATTTCCAAGGCAGGCAAACAAACGCCGGATAGGGAAAAATTGGGTATGGACGGGTTTTCCGGAACGTAATGCATTTGGATTTGCCTGGCCACTTGCAATTCACTTTCCATCCTGGTCTTTTCTCCCAGTTCCAGAAAATGGTTGGCATTGACCAAGGCTACGGAGGCTTGCGTGGACAAGGTGCCTAATAGGGAAAGATCGCCAGCCAACCGGGACTCAAAATTTTCTGGCACAAATACTTGGATGCCCCCTAAAAAACTGGGTCCGCTAAAAAAAGGAATCCATAAGTGGGCAGGATATTGCGGCAACATTGCGGATTCGTTGGAATTCAACAATTTAAAAACGATTTCTTTTTCCATGCGTATTCGAGTGCCATCCAACAAGCCCAGGCATTGACGCAAATGCATGAGGATGTTGCGAGAGTGCTGGGTGCTTTTAAAAGCTTCGCCCTCTGGTTCGATCAATTGGATTGGGCATCCTGGAAATCGCCCTGCGAACGTATTGAAAATCTCGGTTAAGACATCTTCCCGACGTTGTAAACGCGCGAAATTCCGGCCCTTTTCGTTTAGGTAATCCAGCTGTTCGATATGCACCTGCATTTCCTGATTGGCCAGCTCCAGTTCCGCAGTGCGTTCCCGCACCTTTTCTTCCAAACTTTCATTGGCGCGCTGCAACTGCGCTTCAGCATTTTTAATCGCCGAAATGTCCTTGAAAATCCCAACGATAAACGAATTTCCACCTGGGTCTACGTACAATTGCTTGCGCGTCAAAATGGATTTCTTTTCCTGGCCAGGAACAGTGAGCGTTTCCTCGCTGATAAGTTCCCGACCCGTTAGGAAAACCGTTTCATCCCGTTCATGGAAAGCATCCGCTTCACCCTTGAGGAATAAATCATGATCCGATTTTCCAAATAAAAGGGCTTTAGGCTTGCCCAAAGCAATGCTATTCGCAGCATTCATCATTACCAAACGATGTTGTCGATCCTTAATGAAAATCGCATCACCAATCAATTCGAAAATTTTTTGATAGACGTCGCCCGCTTCACCACCTACTGTGGAATGACCCAACAAGGGACTCCACGAAATGCAGTTCCAGCAAACGAATTCCCCGCCATCGGAAAGCCTTATGAAGCTAGAGTGCACATATTGATTCAGGGTTTTTTTGCCCTGGCCCTGCAGAGTGGCCAATTCGGTCAAACTGCCTGCGGTTTTGATTTTTTCCCACCAGCTGGGCCAAAGGTCAGCGGAAATATCCGTACGGATTTGAAAAGCGGGTAATCCCGTGATCTCCGTCGTAGACATTTCCAATAACCGGCAGGCACCCTTGTTTATGGCGGAGATAACGCCCTTGGCATCAACCCAGATAAGGGCCTCATGGAAGTTTTCCAGGGTTTCGAAAAACAATGCTGTATTCACGGTGGTCAAGGTAGGAGCAGAATAACATTATTCTCCTTGACGGGAAAGGGTAAGGATACCTATTGGGGGCGGTATCCCCAATCCTGGGAACGGCCGTTTTGGATTTCGGTGAGGAT
>JAYSRH010000287.1:0-9686 GCA_043721115.1 Fibrobacteria bacterium
AAACGTCGATGGGCTGACCTGCCAGAATATTGGCTGTAAATTTGAAAAGCGCCATATCCGGCCTACCCCACGGACCATAGACGGTAAAGAAACGCAAGCCCGTGGTTGGGATGCGGAACAGGTGGCTATAGGTATGCGCCATCAGTTCGTTGGCTTTTTTGGAAGCCGCGTACAGGCTTAAAGGGTGATCGACATTGTCGTGCACGGAAAAAGGCATGCGCGTATTGGCCCCGTAAACGGAACTGCTGGATGCATATGCCAAATGCGCGACTGGATAGGCTCGACAGGCTTCCAGAATATTCAGGAACCCGACGATATTGGCGTCGATATAGGCGCGCGGGTTCTCCAGGCTGTAGCGGACACCGGCTTGGGCGGCCAGGTTGACGACATGGGTGGGTTTATGCGTAGCGAAAATATCCATCACGGCTTTGGCATCGGCCAAATCGGCTTTTATGAAAGTGAATCCGGAAAACATTTCCAGCTCGGCGAGCCTGGCTTCTTTAAGGCGTACGTCATAATATGCGTTCAGGCTGTCGAGGCCTACAACTGCATGCCCGCGCTGGAGACACAGCCGGGCCAGATGAAAGCCGATAAAGCCGGCGGCACCGGTGATAAGCAAGGTTTCCATCTTATTCTCCATATTGTCTCTGCCTGCCTTATGGTAACAGCTAACTCAAGTCTTGGAAAGTTTGAGCAGCTTTTTAACCAAATCATCCACCTGGTCCCGAGTCTGTTTCAAGGCGCGGCTGGTGGACTTGACCTCCTCCTTGACTGAGGACACTTTTTTTTGCTTGCGTAAAGTTTTAGCCGGGGTAGATTCCGCTTTTGACTTTGCTTTTGTGCGCTTTTCCTTGACAGGTTCCAATTCCACCCCAAAGAGGGATCCTAAATCTCCAGCGCCCAGCTTCAATCGCGTGGATTCGCCGGTACCCTTGGCCGTCAGCATTTTTTTGGTTTCCGCTTTGATGGCATGGGACACGAAGTCTTCCATGTTCAGGTTGCGCAACAGGAAGAAAAGAGAGGGATCCCGGTCCAACCGCGCGCCCGCGCCGTATAAAGTGGCCGCTATATGCTTGCACATATATGCTGAGTCCGGACAACTGCAGGTAAAACGGATGTCTTTGGGATTGGGGAATAAACCGGTTTTAGCTTCGGTCAGCAAACGACCTAAATCCTCCGGGAAGCGGCCAGAGAGTAGGGCTTCGGCGGAATCCAGTTTACCGGCACAGGCGGCCAATAATATTTTGCTGGCGGCCGCTGCCATGGGCTGGATGGTGATTTTTATCGCGTAGGGGCGCGAACTACTGCCTTGCACCATGGACTCCACGGAGCCAGCGGCAATGCGCAAATCGATAACGGAACCGTGCTTGGCATAACTTCGACCCCGTGGCAGACGATTGGAATAATCAGCGTAACCTTCCAGGTTGCGATTCCAGGCTTTTCCCCACCAGGTAACGGCCAAGGCACCTTCGATGCGTACCGGATCCAGATGCTGCTTGCTACCTAACTTTTTCGCCGCTTTTTCGGCCTTGGCCCTCCGTTCGCCCACGGTTAAAGTTTTTGGAAAACGACTGTAGGAGCGCCATGCCATGTTATTCCGCCTTTTTGGCATCCAATGTAAACAATTCGACGAGCTGCCGGTTGCTCATTTCCGTGATCCAGTCCTCATTGCCAGAGGGAAGCAGGTCCCGTGCTAGCGCAGCCTTGCCTTCGATGAGGGCGTCGATTTTTTCTTCCAACGTCCCCCGGGTGACAAATTTATGCACGATGACATTTTTGGTCTGCCCGATTCTAAACGCCCGGTCAGTAGCTTGATTTTCCACGGCCGGATTCCACCAGCGATCAAAATGCACCACATGGTTGGCGCGGGTCAAGTTAAGCCCCGTGCCGCCGGCTTTCAGAGACAAAACCATAAAGGGAACATAGGCGTCACTCTGAAAAGCGTCCACCAACTGATGCCGACGTTTGACCGGTGTGCTTCCAGTCAGGACCAGTCCGGGACGACCAAAAATGCCAGTCAAAAATTCAGCCAAAGGTTCGGCGATTTCCGCAAATTGGGTGAATACCAACACGCGCTCATATTTGGCCAAAATCGATTCGCAAATTTCGCGCAAGAGTTCGAATTTGCCACTGTCCTCGGGCTTATACTTGCCCAGGCCGGAAAAATGGTCGGGGTGATTGCAAATTTGTTTGAACTGGATGAGAAAGGCCAGCACGCGGCCCCGGCGTTTGATGCCCGTGCTCTCTTCCAAGGACTCCTCCAGCTTTCCCAAAAGGGCCCGGTAAAGCGTCAATTGTTTGCGACTCAATGCAGCAAAGACTTTGCGCTCCACCTTGTCGGGCAAATCCGGCAGCAACGATTTATCGGTTTTGAGGCGGCGCAGAATATAGGGTTGAATGATGCGACGCAGTTGGCCGTAGGCTTCCGGAGTTTCATGCAGACGGGCAGCGCGTTTCCGGAATTCTTCCGCGCTACCGAGTAAACCCGGATTCAAGAAATCGAACAGGGACCACAAATCAAAAAGTCTATTCTCGATGGGCGTTCCCGTGAGCACTAGACGATGGCTCGTTTTCAGTTTTTTGACGGCCCGTGCCTGCTGCGATCCGGCATTCTTGATCGCCTGTCCTTCATCCAAAATCACCTGGCTCCATTGCCTGTCCTTGATCCAAGCCACTCTATCCACCATGCCATAGGTGGTAATGACAACGTCCGAGTCCGCGCCTGCATTCGCTACCATGTGCGTATTCACATTAGCTGCACTAGCCGCTTTACGCGATGCCGCCATACCCTTTTCTTCCCAAGCAGGATGCGCAACTTTGATCTTCAAGTTGGGGGTAAAGCGATTGAACTCACTGGTCCAATTGCGAATTAAGGAAGCGGGTGCTACAAGTATCACATTAAGAGACTGCTTCGTTTGTTCCTTTAGCGATTGCAAAAGCGCCAGCACTTGAATGGTTTTCCCGAGCCCCATGTCATCAGCCAAGCAGCCACCGAATCCCAGATGATGCAGAAAGGAAAGCCAGTTGAGCCCCAATTGCTGATAAGGCCGAAGCACTCCGCGAAAAGCCGCGCTGGGCCGGATGCTGCGCACGAGCGTCGGGTTCCGCATTTTGTCGAGCAATTCCAGCAGCCATTCCCCTTGTACGATTTCCACATCGTCCGGGTTCACACCCAGCAACGCTTTCCGATCCGTTCCTGCCAAGAGGCGCAGGGCTTCGGCTAAAGTGATTTCCTCGCCCTTGGCCAGTTTACGCGCGCGCTGGAACAGTTCCAGATTCCGTTTGATCTTGTCGCCATCCACCGCCACCCATTTGCCTTTGAGAAAAGCCAGATCCTCTCCGGAGGCGGCCAGGCGTTTGAGATCGGCATCGTCCAGGGCCACGCCATCAAGCGTCAATTCGGGCCGCATTTCCAGCAGCGTTTCCATGCCAAGCCCGCCCACCGCTTTTTCACCCACAGCGAAACGCAGCTGAATGCCTTTGCGGGTCTGCCGCCACCAATCCGGAATCCTGCAAAGAATTCCTGCTTCCGAAAACACTTCTACATCCTTTAGGAATCGGTACGCTTGCGTCGGCGTCCAACCCAAGGGATGAAAAATTTCTCCCGAATCCACCTGGTTTTTAAGCCAGCTACTGCCCTTGGCAGCCCGGTGCAAGGATTTCAATACTTCCAGTTGCCGACGCGCATCCCCGGCGAATTCTTCTAGCGCATGCCCAAGGGGCAGGTGGCGCACGCGCCCGGCTGTGCCGACATGGGATCCGTAGGTCGCCATGAAGGCAAAGGGCAGCGGTCCGTTTTTATTCTCAACCAGGTGGAAATGGATGCGCCCGATTTCCCGCACCACTCCCGGCTGCGAATTGAACCAATCTTCTACCGAACCCGAATAATCGGCAATACACAAATTAAAGTGGTCATGCAGTTCTTGCCAATTCTTCCGCAATACTTCAAGGTTCAAATACTCCGAGCCAGCCATAAGCGGCATGGCCTCAAGCAATAATCGGCAAGCCTCGACATCAAACGAAGCCGATGCTTTGGCACGCAGCGTTTCAACCTCCGGCAACAAAAGTAGGCGGCGCGGGAATGCCGCCGCGAACTCCCTCCAGAATCGAAGCGAAGGATGCAGTGAAAGAGCCGGATCAGAAAGACCGAGCAAGAGGAGAAACTGTGCACTATTTTCAGCGAAGGCGGACTCCAAATGCCGTTCCAAATCTTGAACCGACGCCTGCTCGGAAGCTCCCGGAACAACTTCGCGTTCCAGGGCAAAATTTCCGTCCGGTTGCAAGGCGGCGATGAGGCTTAAACCTGTGGAACTGGACATGTGCTAAATTTCAAAAAGATCCTGGGTAAATCAAGGTCCCTCCGCAATTCAAAGTTCGCCCTCTCCACTAATTTTGTTTCCTATTTTTACCCAATATGAAAAATCGCCACCCCCTCCTGGCCCTCATTCTTTTATTCAGCTTGCAGGAATGCAAATCACCAACCGACGCCCCTAAAATCAACCCCATAGTTCCTGGTCCTACGGGTGAAATGACCATAATCTCTATCTCGCCGGAAACGTTCTATGCAGATGATGAAATCACCATATTCGGAACAGGTTTTAACACCGACATAGCTAAGAACCTTGTCGAGATGGGCTCCGCTGGAATAGGTCCTTTTCAACCTTTCAACAAAACCTTCGACACAGATCCGTCCTTTACAGTACTAAGTGCCACGGCGACTAAGATTGTTGCCAAAGCCGTTGAGCCCTCAACCATCGACTTTAAAATATATTACGATGCTGCGTATCGCATACAAGTTACCAACCTGGATAAATCGGCTCTAGGCGCTATAAAACACTCTAAGAGGCTTATGTCCTTTAATTTGTCCCTTGCCGATGCTATTGCTCCTCAACCGGGTTGCTTTCAATTTGTTCAGGCTGGTGATTCCATTAAATTATCTGGCACCAGCTTCTATGGTAGTTGTTCCGTGTCCATCGAAGGAAAAACCATTCCAGGGGTGATCACGGAAAGCACCAACGTGTTGCGCTTCAGAATTCCTAAGAATCATTTTGGTGAACTCAACGATAACTGTAAAGAGAAACTGACAACCATAAAAATCATCAATGGCGATGGAAAGACCAAGGAAAAAGCATACCACCTTTCCACCTCACCGCCCATGCACGTTAATAACGCCTCTTTTAACCACGGCCCTTTCGGAGGTGGCGATGTTAATGCCAACCTCACGGTTAAGGGATACTCCCTCTACAGTTCAGCGTTAATCAGGGTTTCCGGCCCCTTGGGTTATGCTGTAGAATCCGATTTAGGTGCAATGAACTATACGGATAGCGTTATTGTTCCCATTGGCCTGACGGGCTTGGGAGCGGGAACCTATAACGTTCAAATCAAAAAAAGTAAAGACGACGCTTATGGTTTTTCACTAGCCAATTTTACTTTGACAAAATGATCTTTTTAAGCCAATCAATCTCCAAAAGTCTACAACCTCCAAAGCGCCACACCCGCAGGCGTTTTCGCGCGCGGCAACACACCTTTTAAGTCGGCAACCACGCCTTTTCCGCCTTGCAGCAGCGAGACGGGCAACTCCCAACCGAGCTTTACATATTGCTCATGCGACACGGCAAACACCACGCCCACCGCCGGTTTGAACTTCTCCAAAGGCACCAAATCAATATCGTATTCATGCTTGGCTTCCTCTGGATACGCCATAGGATCGGCCACCTGCACATCAAACCCGAAAGCGCGCAGCTCACCAATGATATCGGTAACCCTGGTGTTACGGATGTCGGATACGTTTTCCTTGAAGGTCAGGCCCAGCACGGAAACCATCGGACGGCCATTCTGGAAGTTGGCCGCCCCTTGGCTCAGCATCAACTTGGTCATTTCCCGCGCCACAAAACGGCCCATGCCGTCGTTGATGCGGCGTCCCGCCAGGATGACCTGGGGTATATAGCCCACCTGCTCGGCTTTATGCGTTAAATAGTACGGGTCCACGCCGATGCAATGCCCACCTACCAAGCCGGGAGTAAATTTAAGGAAGTTCCATTTGGTGCCCGCTGCCTGCAAGACTTCTTGCGTATCGATGCCCAGACGATGGAAAATAATGGACAGCTCGTTCACGAGCGATATGTTCAGATCGCGCTGCGTGTTTTCGATAACCTTGGCAGCTTCGGCAACCTTGATGGAAGAGGCTTTAAAAACCCCGGCCGTGACGACGGAAGCATAGGTAGCTGCGACCACTTCCAATGTCTCCGCATCCATACCGGAAACAACTTTGGTGATTTTGGTAAAGGTGTGTTCATGATCGCCGGGATTGATGCGCTCCGGTGAGTAGCCTACTTTGAAGTCTACGCCGCATTTGAACCCGGATTCCTTTTCTAGAATGGGGACGCATTCTTCTTCCGTGGCGCCCGGGTACACGGTGCTTTCGTAAACAACGATGGCGCCTTTTTTCAAGTTGCGGCCCACCGTGGTGGAGGCTTTGATAAGGGGCGTCAGATCCGGGCGGTTGGCTTCATTGATGGGAGTGGGGACGGTGATGATGATGAAGTCCGCTTCTTTAAGCCGAACGGCATCTAGCGTGAACTCGGCTTTGGTGTTGGTCAACTCTTCCGTGGGCAAATCGTGGTTGCGATCGACGCCCCGTTTCAACTCTTCGATGCGCTTGGCGTTGACATCAAAGGCGATGACCTTGGTCAAACGGCCGAAATATACTGCGATGGGTAAACCCACATATCCAAGTCCTACCACGGCGATTTGTCGTTCCATACTCATCGGTTTTACCTTTCCTAATCCATTCGAATTCAGTTCAAAGTAGCAAACGCTTCAAATTAGCTAAGCCAATAGCATAAAACTATATTGTTTACTTCAACCAAAAGGCGAAAAAACCCATGGCGGCAATTTTGGAAAAGCAAGTCTTGGAGGCCCTCAAGGTCGTTCAGGATCCGGATCTTCATCGCGATATCGTGGATTTGGAATTCGTCAAGAATATCCGGATTTCCGGAAGCTCGGTCAAGTTCGATGTGCAATTGACAACGCCCGCTTGCCCGGTAAAGGAAGACCTGAAGACCCAGTGTCTGGAAGCCGTCAATGCCATCCCCGGCGTCACATCAGTCGAGGTCAACATGACCGCGCAAGTGCCTAAAACATTGGGCAGTAAAAAGACCGATTTGCTGAAGGATGTACGGCACGTGGTCGCGGTGGCTTCCGGCAAAGGCGGGGTGGGCAAGTCAACGGCAACGGCCAATCTGGCAGTGGCTTTGGCACAAACCGGAGCCAAAGTTGGGATTCTCGATGCCGACATCTATGGCCCTTCCATGAACATGATGTTCCAAGTGAAAGAATCACCCGTACTGGACGACAAACAAAAGCTCCATCCCGTTGTCGTCAACGGCATCAAGATCGTCTCCATGGCCATGTTCGCGGATGATGAAAAGCCGGTGATCTGGCGCGGACCCATGGTCTCGCAGATGATTCAGAACTTTGTCCACAATGTGGTTTGGGGGGAGCTGGATTATCTGCTGATCGACATGCCCCCAGGAACCGGCGATATCCAGCTGACATTGACTCAGAGCGCGCCCTTGTCCGGCGGCGTCATCGTCACTACGCCGCAGGATGTCAGCGTGCTCGACGCCAAAAAGGGACTGAAGATGTTCCAGAAGGTTTCGGTACCCGTGCTCGGTATCATCGAGAACATGTCTTATTTCATTTGCGACAATTGTGAAAAAAAGCATTATATCTTTCGTCAAGGCGGCGGTCGGCGCATATCCAACTCCCTTGGCGTACCTTTTTTGGGTGAAGTTCCCTTGGAGCCGGAAGTGGCCGTTGGCGGCGATGCGGGTTCGCCCATTGTCGAAAAGAATCCAGCCTCGGAATCGGCCCGCATGTACCGGGAAATCGCCGGGTTGTTGGCATCGGAGTTGTCTATTTTAAGCGTGGCCCAGAGCGGGGTGTTGACGGATTTTGACTACACCTGGGAGGCTATCCCCATGGTGCTTGTGGCCCCGGTTAAAGAAAGGGTCAAAGCATGATTAAGGTCAATGCTCCTGTCGGTATTTATCGCAAAGGGAATGATGTATTGAGGATTGCATGGAACGATGGCAGCACCTCGGAGTTCACGGTGTTAAGCTTACGCTCCGCCTGTCCTTGCGCGGTTTGCGTCAATGAGTGGACGGGTGAAAAGATTCTGGACGAGGCCAAGTTGCCCAAAGATGTCCATCCTGTGGAGCTTAAATCCGTGGGGCGCTATGCCATGGTCATCCAATGGAGCGATGGCCATAAGACCGGGATTTACAGTTACGATTACTTGAAAAACCTGAGTCTGGGTAATCCGGAGCGGAATCCTCCGGCAGATAAGGTTTCCGCATAGTCAAGAGCTTGAGAATGGCGGACTTAGAATGCTACATTGTCTCTATAGCTTCGATTTTTGAAATGGGGTCCGGGCTTTGGTCGAACAAAACGAGCAGCTTTATTTCCGGGATTTGTATCGCCATGCGATCATTACGCCCGAAGAAGAAAAAGATTTGGTGCAGCGCATCAAAAAGGGCGATGCGAAATCCATGCACCGTCTTATCCTCGGGAATTTGCGTTTTGTCGTTTCCATAGCGAGACGGTATCAGGGCAAGGGCCTGTCCCTTTTAGAGCTCATCAATGAAGGCAACTTAGGCCTTTACAAAGCCGCCAAGCGCTACGACCCATCTCGTGAAGTCAAATTCATATCCTATGCGGTGTGGTGGATTCGGCAGTCGATCCAAAAAGCTTTGTTTGAACAAATCGGTGCCGTGCGCGTGCCGCCCAACAAGCTTGCCATGGTCAATAGATTTAAAAAAGCCTTGGTGCAAAATGGCGGCGACTATGAAAAGACCATCGCCTTGCCTGAGTTTTCCGAATATGAAATGGAAATCGCCGAGATCATGGAGAAAATCGCCGACGTCTCCCTGAACGCGCCTATGGGTTCGGAAAGCGACGGACGGGATCCGGTCACAACGTTGATGGACGTGCTGGGCAAGGATGGCAATCAGGAAGTCGACAATGAAAAAGCCGAGCTGTCGCGCGTCATCGATTCCGTGCTGGGCCAAATGTCGGAACGGGAAGAAAAAGTTTTGCGCATGTATTACGGCATCAACTATTCCCGCGAATTCACATTGGACGAAATCGGCAAGGAACTGAAGCTCACGCGCGAACGGGTGCGCCAGATCAAAAACAAGTCGCTACGCAAGCTGCTGCGGTCCAAGGAATCCAAAGACAAACTCATGCCGTTCTTCGCCGAGGATTAGACTTATCAGCGCCCCCAAGGACCTCCAGTCTAAAAACAGGGTTATTGTCCTTATCGCCGCCGGTACCTGCATACTTGGAATCGGAATAGGTTTTTTCTTCGGCACATTTGTGAATTTACACAAGGTCAAGGTGCGGGAATCGCCTTTTGGTCTTGAGTCCGGGAGTCTTATAAAACGAGGCCGGGACTTTAAAATCGGATTGAAATTGGATTCTCTCTCGCCTTCGGCATTGACCGCTGCTTTAGTAAAAGACCCGGACGACCTCAGCCTCAACTACCAAGCAGGAATCGCGTTTGAATCCGCACATCTGCTGGACTCGGCCCTTCACTATTATCGAAAGTCCATTCAGGTGTCCCCTCAGTTCGCGTATCCCTATCTCCATCAAGGCCGCATCCAAATGGCCAAAGGGGAAGTGGG
>JAYSRH010000288.1:0-9663 GCA_043721115.1 Fibrobacteria bacterium
ACTCGAAGGCAAAGCATTCGGGTACAGTTATCGAGAAGATACTTTGGAATTATTTCAAGCAACCGCGGATTGGTATCAACTGGGCACATTTTTTATAACTGAAAAAAATCTCTCACGATCACGGGTGGACACCGCCAACACCTTCTCGAGTTGGGATTCCTTGCCGGCATTCCTGATGTTTCGGATAAAACAGGTTTCCGACACATCCTTCCAAATGTGGACTCCGGGAGTCTTCCCCACCTATATTGGGACTTGGGATGTTTACAGCACTCACTTGGGCATGTTATAGTTAGGTCTATGCAACTTCTCCGATTACGAGTTTTCCTTACCCTTGCTTTTGTGGCCTGTACCCAGCATCCTCAACTCACCCAGGTATCCGCAGCAACTTTGGCTGCCGATTTGGCCAATGAAAGATGTTTTCGGGAATTCGGCGAACGACCCTTTAAGAGTGAAGATTTCGATGCGACGTTGCAGGACGGCCGATGGCAATGGGGTACGGAAAATGGCGGGCCTGTCGACGGCTACTTGGTAGATGTTTCGTTCGCTAAAGACGGCGGGCATAAACAGGTCGTTCTCAGAGGCCGCAATCGAGATTAGGAGGGCACAAAAAGACCTAGGAAACTTATGTTATATTTTGGCGACGCTGGAATTCCGGCCACGCGTCTCGCGTCAAGCTTTCCTTCTCATCATCCAGCTGAGGTTGAAATGAAAAAACCCACCTTTTTCGCGATTTTGGCAATGCTTGTTTCGGCGGCGTATCCCTCCCTGAACAGGGACGGAATCGTAGGTGTCAACAAAACATTTTCTGCCCAGACATTGCAACATGGCAAGTTGGGTATCGGCGTGCATACACAGATCATCGACGATCAGGTAGAGCTGCAGAACTCCGAAATTAGCGTGAATGGGGAAGCCACACCACATGTTTTGACCGATTTCCTGACATTAAGTTCCAGCGTCTTCCTGTCTCTTGGACTTGGTCCCTATACGGATGTGGGCTTGGCACTCCCTCTTTACTATGAAAAAATCAAAAGCGATCGCCCAGGCCTGGACAGGGATCAGCAGCTCCAAGGAGACCTGAGATACCGGCTTAAATTCCAATTTCCGATGAAGGATATTCAGGTCGTAAGCTTGGCTTTGCTATTAGGTGGAACGGCCCCGACTCAATTCGATGAACGGGGAGTAATCCCGCGGGAATTGGAATACATGACCAACAACATTCAGGATTTTGGGGAAGGCTCTTCACCTTTTGGTGCGGGGCGGCCATCGTTCATGGCAGGATTGGGTATGACGTTGGATTTGGGTCAAGTTGCGGAGGAATTCCAATTTCTTTGGCATTTCAACGGCGGCGTCAAAAAAATCAATCTCAGCAAGCAACCTCCGTTTGACGACATTCTTTTTTGGTCCACTGCAGCCGAGTACGAAGCAGGTTCCTTCATTCGCTTTTTCACTGAATTCTACCATGAATCCAATTTTAAAAAACTCGGCGATGATGAATTCGGCAGCCAGCCCACCACACTTACATTTGGCGGCATTGCCCAGACGCCCGTGGGTCTGAACTTCTATGCCGGTTTGGTCGTTGGATTCAATACCGCCTACCTACCGGTGCAATACAAGTTTAACGGCGGACCTGAAACGCACACATTTAGCATGAAAGCATCTCCGGATTTGTCCATGCTCTTTGAAATCACATGGTCGGGCTTTATTCTAAAACAGGACAATGATCACGACGGCATAATGAACAAGGTGGACAAGTGCCCGGATGCTGCTGAAGATAAGGATGGATTTGAAGACAATGACGGTTGTCCGGACCCGGATAACGATAAGGATGGCCTTTCAGACCTAAAAGATAAATGCCCACTCGAAGCGGAGGATATGGATAATTTCGAGGATGATGATGGATGTCCAGAACCCGACAATGACATGGATGGGGTTATGGATCCAGCAGACAAATGCCCCAACGTCGCCCAAGGAGTAGATGGCAAAGACGGCTGCCCCAATCTCGATAAGGACAAGGACGGCATTTTAGATGTAGCGGATAAATGCCCAGGTGAAGCGGAAGACAAGGATAACTTTGAAGATGAGGATGGCTGTCCGGAACCCGATAATGACAAGGACGGAATAGCCGATGCCCAGGATAAATGCCCCAATGCTCCCGAGACGATGAACGGTTTCGAAGATAAAGACGGCTGTCCGGACAATATCCAGATCAAAGAAGTGGTCAAGACCATGATCTTGCGGGGAGTCAATTTTCAGACCAACTCTGCGGAACTCATGACGGAGTCCTTCCGGGCTCTGGATGAAATCGTGCCGGGTATACAGAATAGCCCTGAAGTCACTTTCGAGATAGCCGGACATACGGACAATCGCGGGAATCCTACCAAGAATCAAATGCTCTCTCAGGCCCGCGCACAATCCGTGGCAAACTATTTCATCCAAAAAGGCGTCGACCCCAAGCGATTGAAGGTGATGGGTTACGGCCCATCACGACCTTTGGGACCCAATACCTCCGCAGAAGGCCGGGCCCTTAACCGAAGAGTAGAACTAAACCGGATAAACTAATCGCCGTATTGTGTTTCGGCATTTTATTGATCTTTTCTGATTCATGCGCATGCCAAGACTATTTCGATTCATTTATACAGCCCTCGGCCTTTGCCTGGCATTAAAGATTGCTGAAGCCAGGCCGACTGCAAAACACACCCACAGTGTAGCCCCGGCCAACTGCCAGGTAATGGCGGATTCCATCCAGAAGTTGTATGAAGCCGGTGACCCGGTATATTTGACGTGGAAGATTTCCACCACATGCGATTCTTCCTTATTGTACTTGGCATATTACTATCAGGGGTTGGGCTATTATCTCCTTTCCAGATGGAAGGAATCGCTTTATCTTCTCACACTAGCCAAGGAAATCGGCGGTCCTAAAGACGAAGAAATCCTCTTTCACCTTTGGAATGTGAATAAAAAATTAGATCGGTCGCAGGAAATGGAACGAGCGACGCTGGAACTGCATCAACGTTTTCCGAATTCCTTTTTTCTTATGGAAATTCTTGATCATTGGAAACCGACAAAATATTCCACCCAATCCTGGAATTTTGGATTTACTACTAAAATTTCAATGTCGAGCAACGATTATTTCGATCAAGTGTTTGCCAATCGACTGCGCGCCGCAACTGGGCAGAGTCATGGAAAACATCGGTTTCGAGAATCCGGTTCCTTGACTCTCAAAGCAAAATTGGACGATAAAACGTTACAAGGCGTACAGGGTGATGTGGGCGGTGAATACGAATACCAAGGTTTGACGGCAGAAGCGGATTATGGGGCCGGCTTCGAGGGTGGGAGCGCAAAAGACCCGCTCATGTTGGTGCGCAACGGTTTTGAGAGTCGGCTAGCGGATTCCAATTGGAATTGGCTACAAGGCAGGTTCGCCTTAGGTTATTCGCATTCAACCAAGACGGGCTGGAATCTCGGCTGGAAAGTCAACGCACTTCAACTTGCTAAAGACTGGCGCGTGTTGGGAATAAGTCATTCCCAAAGCCTGCTTTTCCCATCCTGGATTCTGTTGAGCTACGTAGATTACCAGGTACATTGGCTGCGTATTCCGGTTACGCCAGGTACGCCCTCACCGGGAACGGCATACCTTGACGGCCTGCACACATTCTTAGTCAACCTAACGCCGTTCCTGATTTGGGAGAAACAGTCGCTGGGTCTTGGAGCGACCTACTATCTCTCCAGGAACCACTACACAGGGGAAGTCAGTCGGGACATATTGTCTAATCATAGCTTTACGGTAACATCAGCGTACTCCTATGATATTTTCACTGGTTGGAAGATAAACTTGAACGCGTCGTATGGGCGGGAATTGGATCAAAAATTCGCGACTCCACTATATTCTAAGCGAACTCTTTATGGTATGGATGCCGGATTTGCATATTCGTATTAAATCAGCCCGATCATTAAGCTATTCGGTTTTTTGAGCTTGCTGCACATCATTTGTACCGAAAGGTACGCTCCAAGATAAACTGGAACGGAATAACACCGGAATCCTCAAAGATCAATAGGATTTTCCCAGGATTCAGGTATCCGCAGATTCCGGTTTTCGCTATACTGAAAAGAAACCATTAACTTACTTTTTCCATGATGCCAAATCGATTGCTCCATTTTTCCGTACTGCATCTTCTGACCATTGGCATGCTATTGGTATTGGCAGATGCACGTGGGGCTTCCACCCAAGCATCCCACGATGGCGTAAGCAACCGATCTTCCGGCACCAGTCCTAAAGACGCCGTCCAATCGGATCTGCAACGCACTACCGATCACTTTGAACTATTGGTACGCCGGCTTCAAGAAAGCAAGTTGCCGAGAACCATAGAACTGTTGGACAAGGTTCGTTCGCTGCTTATCCGCGCCAAACAAGAACTGGACCAGAACCACCTAACCGTAGTCCATAGCCTACTCAACCAAATTGAATCCTTGTTTCCGGAACTCGGCCGACTGGCCGAACAAATTTCCAATCAAGACAAGTACGGCCTTCCTGAGTCTTTCCAGGACGGATATCAAAATCAGCAGCCCGCAGCCCGGGTAGCCATGGCACAGGCGACGGAAACCTATCACCGCGTTTACGATCACCTCTCCCGCTTGCGCGACCAGAATAAACTGCAGACCGATCCCAATGCCAATGAACAGCTGATCCATATTCAGGATTTACTGGAAAAATGCCGCGAGGCATTGGCCTCCGGACATGCGGAAGCCGCGAAAGGGCTAGGCCTCAAAGCCGAGGCACAATTGGCGGAATGGCACCAGGTTGCCATCAGAACCGGTGGAGATCCCTTGCGCGTATCGGCAAGCGCCCTGGAGAGGTTGAAAACAAAAATCGACAAGGCTACCGAAATCATCCGAACTTCCGGGAATGAAAAAGCCCAGCGGATTCTGGAAAAAAGCTTGGAGCATTTGGAGCGTGCGGAACGGGGCCAGGCTGAAAGCCAAGCTGTCCGAGCTCAGGTGGAGATGGATATTGCCTTAAAATTGGCGGCCAAAGCCGTCGATATCGCCAGGTCCGGCCAATCTCGCTGAATTCCCTTTAGATATTCCGTTTCTTTTTGTCATATTGAAGCTTGGAATCCATTTTCGCTGCCATCCTCATTTTACTCACCAGCGCAAGCGCGCTTTGGGCCAATGAAATGACCGATTCCCTAGCCTTTGTAAAAAAGCGGCAGCAAATTCTGACAAATACTCCCGACGAAAGGAAAACACTCATTCTGAGTGCCGCCGAAGAATTGGCCCGGGACGGATATTTTGTAGAAGCGTTGGACTTGATTTACAGCCTGGATGATTCCGCCGCAACCGCAAGCTTAACAGAATCCTTTCTCTACGACAGCAGTTGGGAAGCTCCCGCTTCAAACGAACTTTCTTCTCCAAAAAAGTCTCTCGTTAATGGGTATGTACAGTCATCGGTTGATTATAACGATTGGACAGCTCAAGACCAGCCCCTGGGTGGGCGGGTGCGGGCCAAGCTGGAGTGGCTGCCCACGCATCCACTGTTTGAAAGGGTAACCTCCTGGTTTCAAGGTTCGGACCGGAATGCGTACTTCGACTTTGCCACCAAGGGTACGGCCTGGAACCGCTTACTCAAAGTTGAAACGGAAGGACTGGCAGAAAAAAAACTTTGGCAACCGTTTGGCGACTCCTTGGATCGCGTATTTATGCTGGCCAAAATCGAAGCGAATACCAGACCCCTTGGTAAGCCGGTTTCACTGGTCTTTCCCGTTCGAGCGGAGCTGGAGCAGTTTCGATTTGATCGGTTCGGATCGCTTTCCACGCGTTCACTATGGACCGCGCCGGGCATTGAAGCCGTATCCGAAAATCTTCGCAAATCGCTCAGCCTGTCTTGGGAAATCAAGGAATTGTCTTACCCTGACGCCGTATCAGCCAGCAATATTCGACAGGGTCCGGTCGCTTGGTGTGAGTGGTATGGAGACCGATTCTCCATTGAGGCAGAAACCCGTTTCCAAACCTATGTCTATGAGCGGGACACCTCCCTATATAAACAGCGGGATCTGGAAACGCGCACAGGGATATTTGTGAAAACTTGGCCAGGACTGAAGGCTGGAATCCGCATGCTGGGTGAAAGTGAATTTGGAGAATACAAAGACAGCGTGGGAATGCTCATAGATAGTGCGGGTCTTGTCACCTTGAACCAAATTCTGACACGCTATACACTCAAAGGTTCGACTTGGAGCGTGCAGCCACAAATGGTTTGGGAATGGGCGTCAAGCTATACGCTTACCCTAGGCCTAGCTTACGGACAAGGAAATTTTCCAGCGATCACCAAGGTAGATGGTCAATTTTTTGAAATCCCAAAATATCTGGAAACCCCTTATGAAGATTGGAGACCTTCCTTGGGTCTTATCATTATGGCGAAGAATATTTTTCTCAACTTGACTGCGGATTATGAAACCAATACCGTACCCACTAACGCGCTCTACAGCCTGGGTTCAAGCCAAGGCGTGGGCCTGGACGCCACGCTCTTCTGGAAACTGCGATCATGGCTCGAACTCGAACTGACAGGCATATTTACCCGCCACTTGGCTGGTAGCGACTTACCGGGTCGCATTCAGGATATGGCATCGTTTTCTTTGGGCTTCACATCGAGGTTTCCATGAGACGTCCCCTGCTGTTGGCCTTGCTAGCGGCACTTCTGGCACTTGCACTTTTATTTGGTTTTTCCGCATGGTTGTTCTCCCGGAACATGGGACAGGCACGCCATATTTCTGAAACGCGCATGTCGGCCTTGGCTGTATATATTGCCGAGCATATTCGTGAGGATATTTTTTCATATCCTTTCGAATACCAACCGTCTGCCTTTCCGGATGCCTATGCGGAACAGCAAAATCGGTGGCTCAGTCGTTTGACGCAGGCCACGGGCCTTGAGCGCGCCGTGATTACAGATTCTTTGGGGCAAGCATACGCAGGCAGCCAAAACCTAATAGCCAAAGGGGACGATATCGTGCCCTACTTGATGGACACGGCTTTATTCAAACGCGCCGCCAGGGGAAAAATTCCCTTGTTCACGGGCCTTTCCGAAATCGACGGCGTGTATTTCCAATCCCTGTATTATCCATTTACCTTGCGCGATCGCATGCATATTATCGTACTTGAATCCGATCAAAACTTTATCGCCTATGTGGATCAGTTTAGGAACTACCTGATTTTCGCTTCATCGTTTCTTCTGGTACTGTTCACACTCTTGACCGCTGGCATCTTCGCTCTTGACAGAAAATTTCAGGCTGCCCTGGACGCCTCACGACGTCATGAGAACTTGGCCTTTCTTGGTCGCATCAGCGCTGAGCTGGCACATGAACTCAAAAATCCGCTGGCCATAATCAAAGCCTCCGTGGACGTGCTGCGTAAAAAATTTGACGTAAGCAACGAACATCCGGCCTTTCGCTATCTATCGGAAGAGACGATGCGACTGTCCCGACTCATCAGCAATATTCTTGGGCTTTCCAAGGATAAAGCTTTGGAGTCCAAGCCCTTTCAGCCACGCGGAGCCCTGCAGGAATTGCGCGAAACGCATCGTAAGGAGTTTCCCGAGGTGGAATGGAATCTCGATATTCCAGGAGATTTAATCCTAATTGGCGACCGCGATTCATTCCGTCAAATCGCTGATAATTTAGCGAGGAATGCCTCCCATGCCATGAGCGGCAATGGTACCTTTGCTGTAACCTATCGTCCGGATCCTCACGATCGTAAAAGGCCGAAGGGCGGAACACTCCTTTTCACGGATTCAGGTCCTGGACTAGCACCGGAAATCCATAAACGCATGTTTGAGCCCTTTGTATCCGGATCGAAAACAGGTACCGGTCTCGGCCTATCCATAGTTAAAAGCATTTGTACACGGGCCGGATGGTCCATTAGCCTGGAAACAAATGCCGCGGAAAATGGCGCCCCCACCTGTTTTTCACTTTGGGTACCCGTTAGTGGTATCACACGTGATACCCAATCCGCTGCCGGTAAACAAGGCCAAGCGAAAACCCAAGGAACCTGAATGTCTAGAATACTCATCGTCGACGACGAACCAGGCATGCGGGCTATATTGGCCATGGCGCTGGAATCCGAAGGAATGACCGTGGAACGGGCCGCTTCCGCTGAAGAGGCTTTGGAAATACTCAGACGAGCCGATGCCTTCGATGCCATGGTAACGGATGTGCGCATGCCGGGGCTGTCTGGGCTGGACCTTGTCAAACGTGCGCGTAAGTTGCGCCCCAATTTGGAATGCATAGTCATGACCGCGTATGCCGACGCAAGCACCGGCGTGGAAGCCATGCGCAACGGTGCCTTTGAATACGTGACCAAACCCTTTGAGATGGACGAGATGATCTTGCTTATCCAATCCGCATTGGAGAAGGGACGATTGCGCGATGAGGTGGCTGAATTACGGGTTCGCGAAAGTGGCCGCTACCGATTGGAACGCATCATCGGAACATCTCCGGCCATGCAAGAGATTATTAAACAAGCCAAATTGGTGGCCAAGCGGGACACGACCGTCCTGGTGCGCGGCAAAAGCGGTACGGGCAAGGAATTGCTGGCGCGCGGCATTCATGCTGAAAGCGGACGCGAGGCGTTTTTCGCTGTCAGCTGCGGGGGCTTACCGGAAAATCTTTTAGCCTCCGAACTCTTTGGTCATGAAACAGGAGCCTTTCCAGGCGCTCATTCCCAAAAAATTGGCATTCTCGAGTATTCGGGTAGCGGCACACTTTTTTTGGATGAGGTCGGAGATATTCCTCCCTCGCTTCAAGTGAAATTGCTGGGCGTATTACAGGAGCGCGAATTCACGCGCATAGGGGGAACACGCGTGGTACATACGCATTCCCGTATCATAGCCGCTACGCAAAGAAATTTGGAAGAGGACGTTTCCAAAGGCGATTTCCGAGAAGACTTATATTTCCGCCTCAATATTTACCCTATTTTTGTGCCTACGCTCTCCGATCGAATGGAAGACCTCCCTGCCTTGACGGATGCCATCCTTAAAAAATTCGGGCATACATCCGGTATGCAGGAAGGTCTTCTGCCTTTGCTGCTCGAGTATTCGTGGCCGGGTAGCGTTCGAGAGTTGGAAAACTATTTGGAGCGTGCCGCCATTGTTGCTGCGGGTGGTCCTTTGGAAATCAAGCACTTGCCGGAACAGGTTCAGCAGAAGCGGGTGCTTGGCCGCCCCATTGCTTTTCGCCTTCCTGAAACTGGCATTTCCCTGGACGAATTGGAGCGGAGTCTGATTCTTCAAGCCTTGGAAATGACTGCCGAGAATAAGACTAAAGCTGCGGGACTATTGGGCATTAGCCGTCGGGCGCTGTATTCCAGAATGCATACGCATAATATCCGGGGGTTGGGCGACCCAAACATGAATTGAATATCGAGAATCTCGACATGAGAGCCTTTTACAAATGGAATTCGCATCCGAGCAAGGTGACGCCGGTCACAGTAAATTAAAGCCAACATTTTTATATTTTCTTCCAATCTCAATTGAACTGTACCACTCCCCTTTTGAATGGTTGATTTAGCCGATGGCGCGACCCGATAAAACTCACGAAATAGGAGTTGGCTTTGACGGCAAAACCATCAATCCGCCGCGCTTAGCCACGGGCCGGGTTCACACCATTACCTTCAAAA
>JAYSRH010000289.1:0-9622 GCA_043721115.1 Fibrobacteria bacterium
CATGAATTTATCCTATTTCAGGGTTTAAACTTGAAGCCCGGCCCAAGTGAAATGTAGTGGGCTTGGTGTCCTCGAGATGAATTGAACATCCGACCGTCAGTTTAGGAAACTGCTGCTCTATCCAGCTGAGCTACGAGGACACCAAACCCATGTCCACTTGTTTCTACCCAGAAAACTTGATTCTAGCCAGAAAAGGAACTTTCCGGAAAAGAAGGCCGAAAAGCAACTTGTCGGGAAAAGTTAAGAAAAATCGTTGGATTTCGTGGATGACTTTATCGAGGTTCATATCGGTACCAATTATTTTTTCATGCACCCCAAATTTGCACAAATAAAGGGCCCGGCGAGTTTATAGCTTGGCGTCGAGGTACTAAATTGATGGGGACGAAACTCGTTATATTCCATCAACCCAAAGGGGCTTGGGACACGTCCCTTTAGCCACCGCGAATTTCAGGGGACATTTTGCTCACGCGTATAGAAGTCGGACAGAAATCATCCACCACGGATGCTGCCGGTCGTAAAATCCTGGCCACGATTCATGAGAACTTTCGATTGCCGGTGGACAACGTTGCCGTACTCTCCGTCTACGTGCTGGAAATGGACCTGAACCAACGGGAACAGAGCCAAATTGCGCATGAACTGTTTACGGACCCGATCACGGAAACCACCGCCATCAACGCACCCCTCGCTCAAAACTTCGACTATCTCATCGAAGTGGGCTACAAACCCGGAGTAACCGACAATGTCGGCCGATCCAGCCGGGAAGGCATAGCGGATCTTTTGAGACGACACTTGGATGATGCGGATCAAGTCTATACCAGCCTGCAATTCCTGCTTACGGGGTCCCTTTCCAGGGACGAAGCGGAAACGCTGGCCACTAAACTCCTAGCCAATGACCTCATCCAAACCTATGTCATTCGCTCGCGTCAAGATTGGCTAGAGGCTCCGGGCATATCGGCCGTTTCAAATAAAGTTTCCATTCACCATCAGCCCCAAACCCATACGGTTGTGCTTCCCGATGATGATGCAGGATTGCAGGCGCTCTCGGATACCAAAGTGCTGGCCCTGACCATTCCGGAAATGCATGCCATCAAAGCCTATTACTCCGATCCCAATCGCAGGTATGACCGGGCCGAGGCGGGATTGCCTGCAGAGCCTACGGATGTGGAGCTGGAAGTCATCGCCCAGACCTGGAGTGAGCATTGCAAGCATAAAATCTTTGCCGCCACCATTGAGTATACGGACGATAAAGGCCGGAAGGAAGTATTTCATTCCTTGTACAAAACCTTTATCAAGGCAGCGACGGAAGCGATTCGACCCAAAGCGCCTTGGCTTAAATCAGTGTTTACGGACAATGCCGGCATCATTGCCTTTGTTGACGGATGGGACATCGCCATGAAGGCGGAAACCCACAACTCACCCAGCGCGCTCGATCCCTATGGCGGAGCCATGACCGGTATCGTTGGTGTTAACCGCGATATCCTGGGCTGCGGCATGGGCTGTCGGCCCATTTTCAACACGGATGTGTTCTGCTTCGCGTCGCCCTTCTATGCCAAACCCATTCCCGAGAAGCTCCATCATCCACGCCGGATTCTCAAAGAAGTGCATAGAGGCGTCAAGGATGGCGGCAATGAAAGCGGCATTCCCACCGTCAACGGCAGCATCGTATTTGACGATCGATTTTTAGGCAAGCCCCTAGTGTTTTGTGGAACGGGCGGACTCCTGCCCTCCCATATCAATGGCAAGCCCACCTGGCAGAAATCCATACTCCCCGGCGACCGGATATTGATGGCCGGGGGTCGTATCGGCAAGGATGGAATCCATGGAGCCACTTTTTCTTCAGCCGCGATGACGGAAGCCTCGCCCACTTCGGCTGTGCAAATCGGCGATCCCATCACGCAAAAAAAACTCAGCGATTTCCTTTTAGAAGCCCGCGATTTAGAGCTCTACCGTTTTGTAACAGACAATGGTGCGGGTGGCTTGTCTTCCTCGTTGGGTGAAATGGCCCGCGAGTGCGGAGGCTGCCGCATCCACTTGGACCTGGCCCCGCTTAAATATGCAGGCATGGACCCGTGGGAAATCTTGGTTTCGGAAGCGCAGGAACGCATGTCCTTTGCGGTGCCTCCAGAAAATCTGACGGCCTTCTGCGAACTCGCTGCACGACGCGGCGTGGAAGCCACGGAGTTGGGGGACTTTACCGACAATGGAAATTTTGAAGCCTATTTCAAAGGCAAACTTGTCTGCCGCCTGGAAATGGATTTTCTGCACGACGGAAATCCAAAACTCCATCTCAAAGCCCGCTGGACTCCACCCCGCCATTCGGAGCCGCCGCCGAGCTTCTGGGCCTCGCGCGATCTAAAAGCGGATGCCCTCGACCTTCTTTCCACATTGAACATTTGTTCCAAGGAAAGTTGGGTGCGTCAATACGATCATGAAGTGCAGGGCATGAGCGTGATCAAGCCCTTTGTCGGTGAAAAAGCCGACGGCCCCAGCGATGCGGCTGTTATCAGGCCTATCTATACCCGCAAGGAAGGCTTGGCCATCTCACATGGAATTGTTCCCCGTTACAGCGATATCGATACCTACCACATGACTGCCTGCGCCATAGACGAAGCCGTACGCAATATGGTAGCGGTAGGTGCCAGGCCCGGTACCATCGCCGGTCTCGACAATTTTTGCTGGCCCGATCCTGTGGAATCCGCAGCCACACCAGATGGCCAATACAAACTGGCCCAACTCGTCCGATCCAATCAGGCATTGTATGATTATTGCCTCGCCTACAGCCTGCCGCTCATCTCTGGCAAGGATTCAATGAAGAATGATTATGGTCGCGGTAAGGATAGGATCTCGGTCCCTCCCACCCTGTTGTTCACAGCCATCGCAGTATTGGACGATGTGGAAAAAACCATTACGATGGATGCCAAAGCTGCCGGGGATGGCATATATGTTTTAGGCTTCACGCATGATGAAATGGGAGCTTCAGAATATTTCCTGCGACAGGGCTTCATCGGAAATAAAGTACCCAAAGTCGATGCCGTGTCCGCATTGGCGCTCTATAACCGCTTAGCCGATGCCATAGCCTTGGGGATTGTTCGATCGGCCCATGATTGTTCCGACGGTGGATTGTTTACCGCGCTGGCTGAGGTGTGCATGGCTGGACGCTTGGGCGCGCAGGTGGATCTGTCCGCCGTGCCCACTGCAGATGCTGGTGTAGATGCTAGCGCTGGTTCTGGCATCGGTGCCGGTGCCGGTGCCGGTGAAGAAGGCCTTCTACCCATCGGTGTGAAACTTTTCTCGGAAAGTCAGAGCCGCTTTGTAGTTACCGTTAAACCCGAACACCGTACCCAGTTTGAAAAATTAATGGCCGGACTTCCCAGTGGCCGGTTAGGCGAAGTGACTGCCGAGCCTACCTTAACCCTACAAGACCACGGCCAAGCCCTCTTTTCCGCCAGCCTGGAAGAAATGTTTTCCAGCTGGCGTCGCCCTTTGAATTGGTAAACAACATGGCAAAACCCAGAATCGCCATTATAACCGGATACGGCATCAACTCAGACAATGAGTTGGCCGAATGTTTTCGCATGGCCGGCGGTGACGCTCACCGCGTACATATCAATGATCTCATCGCCAAAAAGCCGCGCCTTACGGAATTCGACATTCTAGCCGTGCCCGGGGGATTCTCCTTTGGCGATCATATCGCCAGCGGCCGCGTATTCGCTAACAAACTCAAACATTCCTTGTCCGATGATCTGCATGATGCAGTAGCGCGCAAGATACCGATGATCGGGATTTGTAACGGATTCCAGGTACTCGTCAAATTGGGGATTCTTCCGGGACAATCAACTTTGGCTTCTTCCGCCCCAGCAGAATCCAGTCAGGATAACCGCGGCGAGGCTTTCAAGCAAAGCGTCACCTTGACCTTCAATGACTCAGGCCGTTTCGAGGATCGCTGGTGCCATCTTGCCACCGACCCGGCTTCCAAATGCATCTGGACCCGTGGAATCGAAAAAATTTATCTCCCCATCAGGCATGGTGAAGGCAAGTTCATGCCGATGGATGCTGCCGCTTTGGCCGACCTTAAGCGTCTAGGACAAGTCAGCTTACGCTATTGCACCGCCAACGGTGAACGGCCCGGTTTGCTCGGAAATGCCTATCCTGAAAATCCGAACGGTTCAGTGGATGATATTGGGGGAATTTGTAGCAGCGATGGATTGCGCTTTGGCCTGATGCCACATCCGGAAGCCCATATGCTGGCCACCAACCATCCCCAATGGCAAAAACTGGGGCTGAAAGGCGAAGGAGCAGGCATCCAAATTTTCCGGAATGCCGTAGACTTGGTTGGTACTTAGGCCTTTCGTGCCGGGGGGGGTGTCGCTGCGCGGATCATCTCCAATTCCTTTTCGAAAATGCCCGTCAACTCTTCCAATGCGCGATCGAAAACATCGTTGACCACTTTATATTCATACTTACCCATTCGATTGGCAAATTCCAGTTCCTGTGTGGCGTTCTGCAACCGGATGCGAATGCTGTCGGAATCGTCTGATTGACGCAAGACCAAGCGCCGTTCTAACTCTTCAAGATTTGGCGGAGTGATGAGGATGCCAATCGCCTGCGGAAACGCTTCATCGAAGCGGGACTTACCGTATACGTCCAGGTCCAAAATCAGGCTTTGACCGGCCTCCAAGGCCTTTAGAATCGGGGCCCGAGGCGTGCCATAGAAGTTACCATGGACTTGCATATGTTCCACTAGTTCGTTGGATTCTATCAGATATCGGAATTCATCCGATGATTTGAAAAAATAGTGTACGCCTTCCTGTTCACCCGGCCGTGGTTTCCGAGTGGTGGCGGAAACAGAATAACGCAAGGCAGGAAAGCGTTTCATCAACGCATCCTTCAACGTGCTTTTTCCAGCTCCAGACGGAGCCGAGAAGACAAAGACCTTGCCAGAGCTAGCCATTCCCTTTGCCCTTTTCCTTATTCAAACGTTCCATAAAAGGAATATTGAGCAGCAGTTCATTCTTCTTACCCTTGCCTTGGTCCGCCTGCGCGGCTTTTTCTTTAGTAAGCCGCTCCTTATCCTTGATGCGCAAGGACAATTGAATTTCCCGGTTGATGATTTCTTCCACTCGGTTGAGCCCATGCTCCAACGTGGCAGTGGTGCGGATAATGATCATGAAAAGCCCCAATAATTCCAGGGCCAAAATGCTGGCGAGTATGATTTGAACTTTGATATCAGTGGGCATATTGGTTGCACCCCAATTATATCTTCTTTAAGGAGCGCTTTCAAAGTCCAGTCCTGACCGAGAACGGATTATTATGTCTATTTTGAAAGATATGCTTAGGATTAACCTTGCCAACGCCTAATTTGCTCTCTCCCACCCTCTTGCCCTCGCCTACGTTCGATTTTTCAGAATCCTTGCTGGAATCCTTACCTCTACTGCATAAATACCAGGCCTTAAAATCCCAATTGGCAAGCATGATTCAAGTCCTGATCGGTTTTTCCGGAGGCGTGGATTCCACCTTGCTGACGGCGGTGGCCAGGCATGTCCTAGGAAAAGACTGCGTCCACGTATATCTGGCCGTAGGGCCCTCCTTGGCAAAACAA
The DNA here is from genome assembly GCA_043721115.1 of Fibrobacteria bacterium. Lineage (GTDB taxonomy): Bacteria > Fibrobacterota > Fibrobacteria > UBA11236 > UBA11236 > Chersky-265. The sequence continues at coordinate 5,600 of JAYSRH010000289.1, forward strand.
GAGCTAATTGAAGCGCGACAACTGGCAGAATGGATGGATGTGCGACTCACCGAATATGCCGCAACGGAATTCGAGAATCCCGCCTACCTTAGCAACGGTCCGGATCGATGCTTTCATTGCAAAACCGATTTGTTCTTACACTTGAAAAAATTTGCGTCAGGTATCCCGAACGCCTCAATACTTTACGGAGGTAACCTTGACGATACCTTTGATTATCGCCCGGGTCGGCGAGCGGCATTCCAACATGGGGCATTGGCGCCAATGGCTGAGGCCGGCCTTTCCAAGCTTGAAGTCCGTTCCTTATCTCGCTCTTTTGGCGTTCCCACAGCCGACAAACCTGCGCAGCCCTGTCTCAGCAGCCGTATTCCTTATGGAAGTCCTGTGGATGCCGAAAAATTGGCCATGGTGGAAGCAGGGGAAATCCTATTGGCAAATTTAGGATTCCTAGAGTTCCGACTCAGACATTTTGGCGACACCGCCCGCATCGAAGTACCCGTGGACCAAAAAATGATTTTGGACGATGCAGAGTGCGCCCGTAATCTATTACGGAATCTGCGTGCCTTGGGTTTCTCGAATATGCATATCGACCCCCGTGGCTTCCGCAGCGGGAGCCTGAATGAGGCACTGTCCGTCGCTTCAATAAGCGGCCCGGTAAACGCTTAGCAAGTCCTGTTGGGAAACGGGAATAAGATTGGAGGCATGGCACGTGTCCGCATTGGCGTCTTCAGCCAGCAAGACCAGATCCCCTTTCGGAACGCCATGATTGTGGAGGCCGAAGCGAATCCCTAGTCCCGTAAAAAAATTGCGACACGATTCGGATAAGCTGGCGCTAGCCAATCCCACTTCTTCAAATAAAGCCAGAACGCGTGATAATTTGATTTGACCGGCTTCTGGCAGGGGCTGGGACTCCAAGAAGGCTAAGGACTCGGGAAGCAGCAATGCATTGGCCAAGCCATGATGGGTATTGTAACGGGCAGAAAGAGGATGCGCCAAAGAATGGGTCATGCCTAATCCCTTTTGAAAGGCTGTGGCACCCATGGCCGCGGCCATTTGCATGGCTCCGCGGGCGTCCAAATCCGTTCCTTGCGCAAATGCAGTCGGGAGATGTTTGAGAATGAGTCGCAAGCCTTCCTGGGCAATTCCATCTGCCAATGGATGGAAGGCATTGACCAAGTATGCTTCCAGGCAATGGGTAAAAGCGTCGATGCCGGTAGCAGCGGTAATATGCGGTGGAAGTCCCGCCGTAAAGGCCGGTTCGAGTACGGCGATATCGGGCATTAAACTGGGATGGAAGAAAATGGTTTTCTTTCCAGTTGCACGCAGAATGATAACGCCGGAACGCCCCACCTCGCTACCCGTTCCAGCGGTAGTGGGTATCGCATACAAAGGCGGCATGGCGTGCTTGATAAGTTTATCGCCGCCAATAGCATCATCGTACTTGGCCAAAGGACCGGGATGCACGGTGAGCAGGCGAATCACCTTGGCCGTATCCATGGGACTGCCCCCACCCAGCGCTACCAGGGCGTCGCATCCATTTATCTGGTATGCCGCCAGACCCTTTTCCACATCTTCCTCAATGGGATTGGCATGTGTGTCCGCAAATACCTGTGTGGCGATTCCATGGGAATTAAGCGCCGCCTCCACCTCCGCGCACAGTCCAACTTTGACCAACGTAGCATCCGTCACAATCAGGACTCTAGTCACAGTGCCACGCATGCGATTGGCCAATGCGGTCATGGCGCCTTGGCCGAAAAAAATAAGTGTGGGATAGTTGAATTGTTGCATTTCGGCTCCGCTGCTTCCCGGCTTCTCAGTTTCTCAGCTTCAGATAATCTCAAAATATCGGCGCAACTGCCAATCCGTAATGGCTTTTTCATGCTCGCGCACTTCCCATTCTCGGGTATTTGCAAAATGCTCGACGAAGTCCGCGCCAAATACTTCCTTGGCCTCCTTAGAGGCGCGTAGGTTGCGGAGGGAATCACGCAGGTTACCGGGAAGCTGCAATCCTTCCGGCAATTTATCCTGCACTGCATACGCACTGCCATGGACCGGCGCCCCAAGCTTGAGTTTATGCTCTATACCCAGTAGGCCCGAAGCAATACAAGCCGCCGCCACCAGATAAGGATTGCCATCGGCTGCGCCCAACCTAAATTCAACGCGCTGGGACTTGCTGCTGCCGGGAATGACGCGTAATGCCGTCGTTCGATTTTCCACGCCCCAAGTAGCCGTAGTGGGAGCCCAGGCCCCTATGACCAAGCGCGTATAGCTGTTAACTGTGGGCGCAAACAGACACAGGAACGGTTTCAAGAATTTCTGCATTCCGGCCACGTAGCTTTCCATCAGCGGACTCATGCCCTCGCGCCCGCCGGATTGGAACATAACCGATTCACCGGACTTGAGATCGAACAGGCTTTGATGCATATGCCCGCTTTGGCCGGGGTAATCGATTGACCATTTGGCCATAAAGGTGGCCAACTTTTCGCGTTTTTGAAAAAACACTTTGGTAAAGGTTTTGAATATTGCAGCATTGTCAGCGGCGCGTAACGCATCCGTGGCGGTCAGAGCCGCCTCCATCACTCCAGGCCCCGTCTCGCAATGCAGACCTTCGATAGGACACCCGATGGCACTGGAGTACTCCATCAGATCATTGAAAAGGTCCGATTCCGTGGAACTGCGGATCACGGAATAACCAAAATTTCCCGGTGTGAACGGTTTCAGATTACGGTAGCCTTTTTCCCGGATGGAATGCGGTGTTTCATCAAAGACAAAAAACTCATATTCAAATCCGATTTTAGCCCCATATCCCAGGCCCTTGGCTCTATCCAGTACCTTCTGCAGCAATCCGCGTGGGCAGAGGGGGTGCCTTCCCGTGCCAACCTTGTCGATGAATTCCCCCAGAAAAAAGGGCACATTGATTTCCTCCGGCAATTGCCTTTCGGATGTGAGATCCAATCGGAAATTCGCATCAGGAAAGGCGGTATGCCAGCCGGTAAAACGCACATTGTCATAAAGCTTATCATCCGTGTCCCAGCCGAGAATGCAGTCGCAAAAGGCCCCGCCGTTTTTGACCACCGAAGCGAATTTTTCGAAGGACAAATATTTTCCGCGCATCACGCCATCGATATCGGTCAATGCCAGCTTGACGCGTTTGACTCCAGCCTTTTCCCATGCCTCCAAACGTGCGTTAGATTTAACCTGCTTCACGGTATGCCTCTGCTTGCTTCACGATAGGCCACTTTCATGGTAGACGGAAATGAATAGCTTTACGCCGCGTCAAGGAATAGAAACCGAATTTTGACAGCGTTGTCCCACGGCCACTATCGCGGACACCGGTCCAAGGCAAGGCTGGATCCAGATAGTCGCAGCGATTCATGAATACCGTGCCTGTATCCGCCTCTGCTGCAAAATGGTTGGCACGGTCCAGATCCCCGGTATAAATGACGGAAGTCAAACCGTAGCGGGAGTTATTGATATGATGTAAAGCGTCTTCGTCACCTTTGACGGAAAGGATAGGTAAGATAGGTCCGAAGTTTTCTTCGCGCAGGACATCCATGGATGGGTCGACTTTTACAAGGATGGTCGGTTCAAAAAAAGTGCCTTTGCCAATGATCCGAGCGCGTCCACCCGTAACCAGTTTGGCCCCTTTGGACAGCGCGGAGTCTATCTGGCCGGACATGGAACCGGCTGCCCGAGTCGTAGCCAGTGGGCCCATAGTAGTTGTTGCATCCAGAGGATTTCCAAGCACGTATTCAGACGCCAGTTGTTCACATCGGTCCAAGAATTCCTGATACCGACTGTCATGAACGTAAACGCGCTCGATGCCGCAGCAACTTTGACCCGCATTGTACATCGCTCCATCCACCAGATCCGCCGCAGCCTTGGCCACATCGGCGTCCGCGGCCACATAGGCTCCATCCTTGCCACCCAGCTCCAGATTGCAATCGATGAATCGATGCGCCGCCGCCTTTTGCACGGTTCGGCCACCTTCCACCGATCCCGTAAACACCACATGGTCGATATCGC
>JAYSRH010000290.1:0-3650 GCA_043721115.1 Fibrobacteria bacterium
GATTGGTTCAAAGGCAACTGCTGCCACTGGAACTGACAAATGGAAAACAGGATCCATAAGCATCATTGACAATACAACGACTACAGTAGTCGTTTCAGTTGAAGATAAGGCAGGAAATACTGCGACTGACACGATACGGATTCAAAGTGACAAACTCGGGCCTGGAGTGACAATAAGCCAGCCAAATGCGGTGATTTCATTTTTTACCACTACTGGAACGCTTTCTATCAAAGGAACGGCAAGTGATTCCTCAGCGATCAAATACGTCAAGTACACCCTCGATGGGGCGACTATAGGCCAAGGGGATGCTATTGGGACAACGAATTGGCAGATTCCTTCTTTAAATGTTCTTTCAGGTGCAACGCAGCTGACGGTTACGGCGTATGATAGCCTCCTGAATCCAGGCAGCCTAGTCCTGGACATTATTTACAAACCAAATATTTATTTGGTAGATGCAAGTGCGAAGGGGAAAAATACCGGGACAAACTGGGCCGATGCTTTTACCGACCTTCAGTCCGCACTTACTATTAATATCGTGGGCGATGTCTGGGTCGCCAAAGGTACCTATAAACCGACATCGGGTATAAATCGAAATATTTCTTTCGTCACTCAAGCTGGTGTCCACCTATACGGTGGATTTAAGGGAAATGAAACGGCCCGTCAACAAAGAGACTTGGCCAATAATAACTCGATTTTGAGCGGAGATATTGGCGCTTCAGTTGCGACCGACAATTCATATCACGTTGTGCGGGGTGCCAGCCCTTCAACAATTGATGGCTTCACAATTACTGCTGGATATGCGGAAGTTGCAGAAACCGAAAATGCAAAGGGTGCGGGCGTATATTCAAACGGTTTTTCCCCAAACATTCTGAACACTGTTGTCAGGAATAATTTTGCGATTGGCGAAGGTGGCGGAATCTATTTCGTGAATAGTATTTCGCAAGTCATTAATTGTATTTTTGCTGATAATTATGCACTCCATGCAGGCGGGGCAATTTCGATGACAGGGAATTCCTCGCCAGTTATACTTCAATCATTATTCATTAGGAATAAGACCACGACTGTCGGTGGAGCATTATGGGTTGGGGCAACGAGTCTGTTAACAGTCAAGAACACTTTATTTTCAGCCAATGAGGCACCCTATGGAAAGAACATTGGATTGGACGGAGCCTTGACACTCCAATACACAAATGCTGATTCCACTTGGAATGGTGGAGTAATGAAAATGGGAGCGGCTGCATCGGAAAATTTTTGGACTAAAAATTCCTACCAAGTTCCGATTTTTGTAGGCCCATCTGAATACCACTTGAAACCTGGTAGTCCGGGTATTGACGAAGGTATGGATGGACCTGAAATACCCAAGTTCGATATTACTGGAGAAATAAGACCAAAAGGAAATGGGATTGATCTGGGACCATATGAACAGTGATTGTAATTTTCAAAGACTGAAATTGAGATGACTGATTGGGAGCATCCATGGCCTTAAAAACGAGTGTATTGGTTCTGAATGTTGGCACACCTGATACTCCTTCCCCAGACAAGGTGCGTTCCTATCTGAAGGAATTCTTAAGCGATCCTCGAGTTATCGATATTCCTGCAATAGGCCGCTGGCTATTGCTCAATCTTTTTATCCTGCCTTTTCGTCCAAAGAAATCTGCCCAGGCCTATGCCAAAGTTTGGACCGCCGCTGGTTCACCACTACTTGAGTACACGCGTGCGTTCACGGATAAGCTCCGGGATCAGCTTCCCACAACACATCGGGTGGATTTTGCCATGCGATATGGAAGCCCGTCTATTCCCAACACTCTTCAAAAATTGTTGGCAGACGCTCCGGATGAATTGATTCTTCTTCCCATGTATCCGCAGTATTCATCGGCGGCTACAGGCTCCGCGTTGGAAAAGGTGTTTTCATTGGTCAGCAAGGCATGGAATGTTCCGGCCGTTCAGGTGATCGGTCCATTTTTTAAAAATCCCGGATTTTTAGATGCGATTGTCGCAACGGGTAGACCTCTCATGCAATCATTGGCGCCCGATCATATCTTATTCAGTTATCACGGCCTCCCGGAAAGACAAATTCAGAAAAGCCAAAATGTTGAGGGCCATTGCCTTAAACCGAATGATACATGCTGCGCCGTTCTCTCCGACCAGAATTCCTATTGCTATCGGGCACAATGTTTTGAAACGACGCGGCAATTGGTCAATCGTTTGGGTCTGGAACCTGGAAGTTATACCACCTGCTTTCAATCTCGACTTGGCCGTACCCCTTGGATCAAGCCCTACACGGATATTCAAATCCAAGCATTAGCGAAACAGGGGAAAAAAAGGATTCTGGTTTTTTCTCCGTCCTTTGTGGCGGATTGTCTGGAAACCTTAGAGGAGATTTCCATCCGGGGATTGGCGTCGTTTATTGAAGCCGGTGGGGAACACCTGGTACTGGTGCCTTCTCTGAATAGTTCAGATGCCTGGGTTAAGACGGCGGCGGACCTGGTGCTAAATTCCACAAGGGAAAAATTGTCCTCGCCGTGATTTAATTTGGAATGCTTGATTGCATTGAATGTTTCTCTCCAACTAATCGCTGTAGAATGAATTAGCCCCTTGGCCTCCTGTTAACCCTTTCAGGGCTTGAGCCACTTTGCGACCTCGATGGAATCGAGTATTTCATCTTTAACCATAAGACTGTCCTTGTAAACGTCCCGGAAAACGGTGGCATCCGTGTTGTCCTTGCCGCTGGGAAATAGAATCCACTCCCCATTGCCGTTTACAATTTGACCTGCCTGTTTTCCGTTGGGGGCCCATGATTCGGCTTGGATGTACTTGGTTTTGAAAACGTTCTTGTTCTTGGGTTCGTACTTGGTGACATAGTGCACGCGGGGCTTACCGTTTTGATAATACTCTGTCCCGGATACGATTTCCCCATTTTTGGCAATGAACTCGGCTTTCTTGTTGCCATTTTTCCACCATTCTTCCCAAGGGCCGTCTACTTTACCTTGGGAGTTATAGTTTTTGATAACTGATGAATGGCCGGGGGACCAGTAGTTCTCATCCTTACCCACTGGGATGCCCTGGCGAAAGGTTCTGCGTCCTATCACATTGCCAGCCGTGTCCCAGAAAAAAGTGCTTCCATTTTTTTCGCCGTTTACAAAAAAACTACTATCACGCTTGCGCCATAAACTGTCATAGTCAATTTGAAAACCGTGTTGCTTTTTGTTTTTGTACTCTAGGACAGTTATTAAGTTATCCGACACATACCCACAATCCACGCGCATTTCGACGGTTCCATAAGGCCGTATTTTGCTTTCCCTTTTTCCGCAGGTATATGGAGCTTGTGCGTTGATGTTGCCGATAAAAAATAAAAGAAATAACAAGACTACCATGGTTAACGTACCCCGTATTTTGTGAGAATAATATGAAATTCTTCTAGAAAAGACTTATTTGAATCTTGACGGTTTCCATTCGCATCCACATACCCTATTCCATTTCCAAAATCCTCAATCTTCTTAATTCCCTTCTTCAACGTAGCCTCCCTTTCCAATTCCGTCTCCGGTCTGACCGAATTCGGATCTCCAATGTAACCCACGGATCGAATGGTCCATTTCAATTTATGGTTGCAAGATGGATCCGCTTTGACATTCGCGTCTCTCCTTAGCGTC
>JAYSRH010000291.1:0-3647 GCA_043721115.1 Fibrobacteria bacterium
TTGGGGTTAAAAGCTTCCCCGGACTTGAATGGGTCTGACAAGGGGTTGGCAAAGGGATCGATGTTCATGGTGGAGAATAGTACCAACATTTAGATTTTGCGATGTGACGGGGCGCACATCAGGAGAGCCGAGGGGTTTACAGCGCATCTCTTTAACTCAATCCAAGCTAGCTAACTATGACGACGATCATACGAATGGCGCTTCCGCCCCCACATTTGCTCTATTAGTTAAAAATTCATCTCCGAAATGTTGAAAAGCCCTACATTCGGGTAGCATTTGGAGGACAGTCACTTTGCCGATTTCCAATCTGGAATTCGGATAGATCTCCCATTCACCTCATCATAGATTTGCGGTGGTGGTCGCCGTTACGTTGAGAATTTGTTTTTGAACAGTGTGTTTGTCTACTACATGACCCCCAACAAGTGAAATGTCCCCGATGGGTGGAGCTAACCACCCATCGGAGCCAAAGGGGTCCGGTCATCCGTTCACAGTCCGGCAGTACCCATGATTCTTCCTTGTAACTGATCGCCTTGGGCATTTTGGAAACGGTACATATATACCGGTTCGTTCAAACCGCTTATAGAGTTAGACCAATGCTGCCCGTCGAATAGGGACTTGGCTACGGCTTTGCCCTGAAGGGTGTAAACTGTCAAAGCGCCAGCACCCAGCTTGGCATTGGGCAGAATTTCCCATTTGCCATTGCGGAGGAAATTGAATTTGATGTCGCCCTGAACAGGAAAGCGTCTCTGGTCCTTAGCCAGGTTCACGGGATTCTCCACAGGGTGAAGGGCTGGGCGAGCAGGCAAGGTTGCTGCATCCGTGATACCCGCACCCGCTTGAGCCTTGGTAAAAGCTTGCTTGGACCAAGTATCCAAATTGTGGTAGGTGGTGAAAATGGTTATTCCACTGGTAACTGGCATTTCGGCAAGTGCAAGTATCGCCCAGAGACGAACTTGAGGTTCGAGGGCATTCACAGTTCCTTGGTCGCGAATGGCGATTGCCGACGCGGCCGTGCGCGGCATGGCTTTGGCTACATTCATACGCACTGCAGGTGATGGATGTAGGAGAGCTGCTTTAAGAATGGGATCCCAAAGAGTTGGATTCTTTTTGAAGTATCCCAAGCCTTCCGCCGTCCATAGGGCATGAACGGCATATCCATCGATACCGACACTATCTTTGGCCCAGCTTTTGGACAACGCATCTGCGAGCAAGGTTTCCATGCTGGCCAAATTGGCCGGGGTCTTGGTCACTTTCAGAATTTGTTTTTGCGCCAGCATGCGCCATAACATATTGGAGTTTCCAAGCGTGGCAACCAATTGAGTCTGTGTGGCATTGGTCAAATTGAGCACAGGATCGAGCCTGCCGTCTGCCGGAACCACTCTGTAAAAGCGTTCGCGGGTGCGGGTGCGCAAAGAGTTTTGGATCGCATAGCCGCGGCCGCCTGGGCAGGATGAACCGTTATGAAGCAACATCGGCGTGTACCAATCCATAATCCACATGCCGCCGTCTGGTCCAACACGGGCTTGCAGAGGGCAGCTCCAAGCATCAGAGGAGGCGTAAAGATTGGGAGTGGCATTAACGCGCGTAGCGCTCCAGGTACTGTTTACCGGTTCCAAGAAGTCCACATTGACAACATGCGCGGTTCCTTCTGTAACGAAACCGGCACGGTTCCAATATTCCTTTGGAAAGAGTCGGGCTGTATAAATCTCGTGGCCAGTTGAAGCCGTAAAGCCCGACCACTTGTCACCATCACCGGCAATAATGTCTCTAGTGATGGGAATGACGTTATTGCCATAAGCGGAAATCTGATTGGTCACTACACCGGGAATGACCGCATGCATGGAGTGGCTTTTGCCCCCATCGGTAGCTGCACCTGTGAATATCTGGCCATCTTCCATGGTACCAAAGGAGGCCGAGTTTCCGCCTGCGTTAGAGTGCGGAGCAAAGGATTCGAACTTGCTTCCGTCCATGCGCATACGGAGCAAGCCGGATCCAAAGGAAACTCCATTAACATTGCCACCGTTATAGCCACAATCGACATACAGCCAGTTGTCCATACCATAACGCACATTGGTGATGCCGGCGTGGCTATCCCCATTTAGATCCCCACGTCCGAATCCCGTGTAGAGAATTTTGCCTTGTGGGGCATCCGCCACATCGTCACCATTTAGATCTTCAAAGAGAACCACATGGGGAGACATCGCGATGACGACACCTTGGGGTGTGACTTCGATGCCCCCGGGAATATTTAATCCGGTTACGAATACTTTCTGCTTGTCAACGACATGGTCGCCGTCCGTGTCTTCAAGGATGACGATTCGATCATGACCGGCAAAGGGAGTCGTTAGGGTATTGGGATAGTCGAAAGTTTCCACCGCCCACATACGGCCCCGTTCATCAAACGTAAAGCTCTGAATAGATTTTATGAGCCCCGGATCCGTTTCCGTCGCCCACACTTCCACTTTAAGGCCATTCGGCACTTCAATGCAATTGACGGATTTGTCCGCTGCCAGGGCCGTTTGGATTTTCGAGAAGGTGGGTGTGTAATCGGTCTTGAATGGGAATATGCTGTCGTGCTTTGCGATGAAGCGGTCAAAATAACATTGTTCAACCGGAAAGGGTTCACGCGCCAAAGGCGGACCAGGCCCAGTTTTTGTTAATGGGGTTTTCATGGCCGCGGCTCCAGAGGCCGAAAGCGCGATTGCGGATGCATACAGCCACACGGAAAGGCGTGTAGGTACTCGGTCATTCATCTTTTTTGGCATTTTCGACTCCTTGATATTTTTTCTAAAGCCCAGCAGTTACAATTCAAGTACTTCCCATTCTAGTCCGTTATTTAAGCGGGAAGGATTAAAGCTTTTCGGCATTTTTGTAGAAATCGCACTGTCATTTTCGTTCCCTATAACCCTTTTTTACATCAGAATGCAACCTACACAGTAACCCATAAATCCTAAAAATTCTTGGCGAATTCAGTTTTAATTAAGGAGAAAGCCGACAGTTAACTAATAGAGCAAACTTCGGACTTTCCAGACTCTCTTTAAATAATACTGCACAAATAATCACTAAAAACCTGGGTTAGCTCCATAGGCTTTTTTACCTTCTTCTCATGGCTGATAATTTCATACGTGTACGCGGGGCTCGCGCCCATAATCTTAAGAACATCAATGTGGACATTCCCAAGGACAAACTTGTGGTCATCACAGGCCTTTCCGGATCGGGCAAATCCTCCTTGGCCTTCGATACCATTTACGCAGAAGGCCAGCGGCGATATGTAGAATCGCTTTCCGCCTATGCGCGCCAGTTCCTGGGTTTGATGGAAAAACCGGATGTCGATCTCATCGAGGGGCTTTCCCCCGCCATCAGCATCGATCAAAAATCCGCCGGGCACAATCCCCGATCCACCGTAGGCACAATAACGGAGATTTACGATTATCTGCGTCTCCTCTATGCCCGCGTTGGCCATGCACGGAGTCCGGCTTCGGGTAAGCGCCTCAAAAGCCAAACCGTGCAGGAAATCGTGGACGCTATTCTGGCTCTGCCGGACAAAAAATGCAGTGGCAAGATTATGCTGCTGGCTCCACTGGTCAAGGATCGCAAGGGCACGTATGAGGAATTGTTTTCCCGATACTTGGCTCAGGGTTATGTGC
>JAYSRH010000292.1:0-9593 GCA_043721115.1 Fibrobacteria bacterium
AAGCCGTGCCCACTAATTCCCAGCAGAAAAAGGTTTGCACCAAATTACTGGAGACGACAAGTCCCAACATGGTAAAAGTGAAGAAAGACAGAAGTGGAAAGAATCGTCCCTGGCCTTTATCCTCGTGCATATACCCGATGGAGTAGAAATGGACGAAGAAGGAAATACAGGAAATAACCAGCACCATCATCACCGAAATAGGATCCAAGTAAAAGCCCAACTTGGCGGCTGGACAAGCGCCAGCACCCGTATTGAATAACATCCAAACATGTTCCCAGGCCAAAGCTGTTCGATTTGGAAATACCTCCGGATGGCTTAAAACCTCCGACCAATAACCCAGGCCCAAAAGCAATGCCATGACAAGCGTCCCACCCATGAGCAATGTGGCGGTCCATGCTGAAGCAACACCACTTTTTCTGCCCAACCATAATCCATTGATTAAAAAGGAAAGAAGCGGCAAGGCCAGAATACAGTATGCCAACATGCCAAGATTATCCATGCATGCCATCCAGTTGCCTTAAGTCTAGATGCCGACGATTTCGATGCACGATAATAACCATGGCCAAAGCCAAAGCCATTTCCGCTGCAGTGACTGCCACAGCAAAAAGCACAAAAATGCTTCCGGCTTCCGCATCGCGCATTACCCCTTCCGATCCACCAAATCTTGCAAAGGCGATAAAATTTATGAGAGCAGAATTGACCATCAGCTCCAAAGACATCAAAGCTGCAAGCATATTTCGGCGCGTTAACAATCCATAGGTTCCAATAGCGAAAAGGCTAGCGGATAAAAGCAAACAGGTGGTTAAATTCATAAGGGTTTCCCCTCTTCATTAGTCACGGTTCCGCCAGTAGAATTACTGCGTCTCGCTAGTGCAATGGCTCCCACCATAGAGGCCAACAGCAAAACGGAAATCAGTTCAAACGGAATCAAAAATCCATCTGGCCCAGAATCCAGCATGCGCAGACCCAGGGATCGCAAAGCGGCAATATCACCAAAGGAGGAAATGTCACCAGCGGTCAATGTGTTTTCATCCACATGCGTGGTCCGTGCCAAGCCAACCAAGAGTATCATGACGGTAATCGAAACAATTAAGCCGGCAAGGACTTTCAAAACGGAAGGATGCGCCATCTTTCCACCGAGCTCCGAAGTCAACAGCACGGCGTACAGCACGAAAATCATTATTCCACCGATATAGACCATGACCTGTACCAAAGCCACCATTTCTGCGCGCAGCAAAAGGAAAAGAATCGCCGTACAAAGCAACACGCCCAAAAGTCCCATGGCGGAACGAAACAAATTTCGAGCGAGTACGGTTACGCCAGCCAAACCCAGAAGTGCCGCGCATAGAGCATAAAAGAAAAGATCACGCACTTTCAGCGCCCTTCGGTTTTATTGAGGATATAATCCAATTCATCTCGTTTATAGGCTGCCATTTCAAAGCCATGACCCATGCGAATGGCATCGAAGGGACAAGCCTCAATGCATAGATTGCAAAGCGTACAGGTCGAAAAACGGTAGACGAATGCGCCCAAGACGCGTTTGGAAGCCAGGTTCTTGGTAGTCAGAATGGAGATAGTTCCATTGGGGCAGGCCTTTTCACATAACGTACACGCGGTGCAATTGTGTTCCCCTTCCGCGTCATGGGGCATGACGACTTGGCCACGGAAGCGTTCAGCGAATTTGAGCGTATCGCGATTCTCAGGATATTCTTTCGTCACCACGCGGCTAGGCCGGGAAATATATCGGAAGGTAACACCCATGCCTTTGAACAGGTTCAGCGTATCCTTTAGTACCGTGCTTAATTTCATCTTGGCCCCAAAATCATGGCAGTATCAATTTGAAAGTGATCAAGGTGGCAGCCACCAGTAAGTTGGCCATGGAAACCGGAAGTAAAAATTTCCATTCGAGAGAAAGCAAATGATCGATGCGAAGGCGAGGAAATGTCCACCGGAACCACATATAGAGCAAAATAATGGTATAGGTCTTGGCGAAAAACCATATCACGCCGGGAATAAAGGCCAGAGCGGTATCAATGGGTCCAACGCCAAATTGCGGAGCCAGGAATCCACCAAGGAAAAAAGTAGTGCAGAGGCCCGCGGACGCAAACATGTTCACAAACTCCGCCAGAAAGAACATGGAAAATGTAATGCCGGAATATTCGGTATGAAAACCACCCGTCAACTCGGATTCCGCCTCGGAAAGATCCAGAGGTCCGCGGTTCAGTTCGGCCGTAGAGGATATCATGTAGATGACAAACGCCAAGAGACCGGCGCCCGGCAACTTGAAAATCCACCAATCCAAAACCGTGCCTTGCTGGGATAAAACAATTCCCCGTAAGGAACCGGTTCCACTGGCCATGACCACTAGTAACATGCAAAGTACCATAGACAATTCATATGAGAACAACTGCGCCCCGGCCCGCATGGCGCCAAGCAAGGAATATTTATTGTTGGAACCCCAACCGCCGATGAGAATGCCAAGAATTCCCAATCCGGAAACGGCGGCAATGTACACCATTCCTGCATCCGGATCCGTAACCTGCAAATCATGTCCGAATGGAATAACAACCAGTACCAGAAAGGACCCGGTGATGGGAAGCAACGGCGCAATAAAATAAGCCAGCACATCCACGGCCTTGGGCCGGATGCTTTCCTTCATTAAAAGTTTGATGGAGTCGGCGATGGGTTGCAAAAGTCCAAATGGGCCAACGCGAGTGGGGCCAAGCCTCCCCTGGAACCGGGCGCATACTTTTCGCTCCAGCCAGACCAGAAAAATGGCAGTGACAACTACCAGGCCGCAAACGGCAACAACAGCAAGAAGTCTGTTGGCTAAAGCGGCCTGCGTAGGAGGCAGAACACTTCGAACCCAATCGCCAATAGGATGATTGATTGTGTATTCCATCATCGGTCGATATCCGGGATAATAAGATCCAGCGTAGACAACACCGCAACCAGATCCGCAATTTTTCCGCCGCGCGACATTTCATTGATGGCTGAAAGATTGGACATGCCAGGCGAACGATTCTTGATTCGATAGGGCTTGAAGGAATTTTCCGAAACCATGTAGGTGCAAAACATGCCTCGCGCCGTTTCCACACTGGAAAAATAACTGCCGGCCGGAACCTTATATGCGGGCTTTTCCTTGGAACGGTATGGCCCTTCTGGTATGCCTTTGGTCGCCTGTTCCAAGATGCGCACCGATTGACGCATTTCCTCCATGCGCACCGCATAGCGATCGAAACAATCTCCGTTCTTTCCTAAAGGCACGTCGAATTCGAATCGATCGTAAATGGAATAGGTGTCATTTTTGCGTACATCGAAATTAATTCCAGACGCACGTCCAACTGGTCCCGAACACCCATAACTGATGGCGCGTTCCCGAGACATTACCCCTACCCCAACCGTGCGTTCCCGGATAATGGGGTTTTTGGACACGAGCACATCAAACTCATCCAAGGCAAATTTCAGTTCTTCAAGCAACGATTGAACCTTGCCGATAAAACCCTCTGGAAGGTCCGCATTGGAACCGCCCGGCCGGAAATAATTCATGGTCAGGCGCGCTCCACACAGTTCTTCAAACAGATTGGTGATCTTTTCCCGCTGGATGAAGCCATATAGAAAAGCGCTGACCGCGCCCATATCCATACCAAAGGCCGCCCACCATAAAAGATGCGATTGGATTCTTTGCAACTCACACACGATGACGCGAATATACTCGCCGCGTTCCGGCACACCGATGCCCATGGCCTTTTCAATGCCCAGACAAACGCACAAATTATTGATATGACTGCTCAAATAATCCATGCGGTCGGTCAAATGCATGTATTGGACGAAGGTCTCGTTCTCTCCCATTTTTTCTATGGCGCGATGGATGAAGCCAAGATGCGAAACCACTTCCTTGACTGTTTCACCGTCCAGCCGCACTACCATTTTCAATACCCCGTGAGTACTGGGATGCTGCGGACCCATATTGAGAAAATATTCTTGCGTCCCGTCGGCACGCGTTTCCCGCAAAGCGAATCCGGGAGGCAAGGCATACTTTGTATCCATATCGGCCATTTTAATACGGACGCTTCACAACCCGGGTCGGGTCGGAGAAGTCCTTACGCAAGGGGTGGCCGGGAAAATCATCGTCCAAGAACAGTCGCCGTAAATCCGGGTGCCCGGTAAAATGGATACCGAAGAAATCATAGGTTTCGCGCTCATGCCAATTTGCAGTAGCATAGAGACTGGAAAGACTTGGAATTTCCGGATGATCCTCATGCGGAAGTGCGCATCGGATGAAAACCTTGTGTCCTTTATCCACGGACATGAAATGTGCCACCACTTCGAACCGGTCTTTCCAATCTACGGCTGTGAGCTGAATGAGAAAATCGAGTTTAATCCGATCCTCTTCTTTAAAAAAACGCACAAGGGACAAGTAGTCATCCCGAGATACGGCGATGTCCAGAATATAATCCGCACCTAGAGCGGTTATTTTTTCATCCGCCACTTCCGGCACGCCTTGCACTGTTAAGCCTGGAAACCGTTCCATCAGAATTTTCAGCAATTCTACTTGAGGCAAACCGCGGCTGGGCTTGGGGACACGCGCCACTTCTTCGAATTTTGGAGCGACAATGCGTTTGATGACCACACCTTTATAATCCGGATTTTCAAGCTTGAACTTTTCTTGGGCCTCTTTCATCCCGGCTTGCTTCAGCTTTTCCTTCTCTTCCCAATCAGTGGCACAATCCGTGAGCATATCCTTGAACGGCTCGCGATTGATGGGCCGATGTTCAAAAGATTTGCGCCATGCGCCTTTTCGAATCAACTCTTGCAGCTTCATGATTCCGAATAACAGGGCTTCCGGCCGCGGTGGGCATCCTGGTATATACACGTCAACGGGTATAAGCCTATCCGCACCCTTAATCACGGAATAACTGTCGTAATAGAATGGTCCACCCGATATCGTGCAGGCACCCATCGCGATCACATATTTAGGTCCAGGCATTTGCTCATACAGTGTGATAAGACGGGAGCCCATTTTCTCTACAATGGTGCCGGCCAAAACAATAAGGTCGGCTTGACGCGGTGTAGCCCGGGCTACCTCTAAGCCGAAACGGGCCCAGTCGTTGTCGGAAGCGCCAGTGGCCATCATTTCAATGGCGCAGCATGAGGTTCCGAATACCAATGGCCAGAGAGAATTGGCCCTGGCCCAACCTACCACCCAGTCCACGGCATTAATAGCCCCATTCTGGGGCGGAAAAGGAAGGGGAACCATGTCCCTGGCAGTCATTCCCATTCTAGCACCTTTTTACGCCAAGCGTAGATTAGAGCAAATCCCAACACCGCCAAAAAAACCAGCAATTCTATCCAGATGAAAATCGCAGAAACCATTCCGGCATGTCCTTGCCCAGCGGAACGCAGCACGGCAAGCGCCGGAAAAAGAAAAATGGCTTCTACATCGAATACCAGAAAGACCAAGGCAAACAGATAGTAGCCGATATGGAATTGAATACGAGCTGAACCGATACTCGATTCACCCGATTCATAAGCATCGCGCTTTTTGCCGACATCCATAAAGCGGGGAGCAATGAGGCGCGAAAAAACCATGGCGCCTCCGGCAAAGAGCACGCCCACCAGGGCAAAGACGCCAATGATTATGTATCCGGACATTTTAAACAGCCCCTGACAAAATCATTATCCTATTTCGTGAGAATTAATCCAGGTCGATTTTTGGTTTTCAAGGAATCGATTCCTCTCATCCACACCATAAAAGATATAAAGGTTGCATGAAAGCAAAGCGAAAACGCATAGCGTAATCTTGTCAAAATGACGAAACCTTTTTCGTCCACAAAACCAAACCGATTTCCGTTCTATTACCACCAAGTTCACTGGTTTTCCCCGGCGCTCTCAATTGTGAAAAAGCATCTCTCCCCGCATTCATCGACTTCAAAACGATCCACTTTCTATGGTATATAGGGAAAATAGTTTTGAGTTTTTTCGGAACCTTGTATAGCAATGCCAGGCACGGGAAGTTCCAGTCTTTTGGTTGCTAGCGTTAATTCCAGCCAATCCTAAAAGCTTAATCATTGATTTTCCTGTACTTAGCGCATTTGCACGGCCATAATCAAGTTCGTCCTTTTAAAAGTTAGGAACCGGATTTCACTATGATATAATCCATAAGCACGGCTGAACCTCGCCTTAATAGCGGCTCATCCGGACTGGCCAGTACTATACAGGAACAGGAATGGTAGATGCAAAATCAACCTCTATGCGTGAATCTTACCGGAAATGCGGATTAGAACCTTCCAGTCAAGGATTTCGATTTTTTTTCGGAACTTTTGCACTCACACTTGCGACTTTCAGCCTATATTTATCTCGCCCGCAAGGCTGTTTTAAAAATTTCTCCCAAAGGATTCCCACATGAGATCCAAATTTTCCGTATTTACCCTTTTATCCGTTTTTGCATTTCAAGCAAACCTGGATCTCGCAAATGCCCAGGTCTTACCGGACTCTCTGGTGCTAACTTCCAAAGTACGGGACTTTCAAGGGGGAAATGAGCCTTCCAATATCCCCTACTACCATCACCCTGACTTCAATACCTTTTGCTGTGGAGATAGCCGTGGTGTTGTTGGCCCCAATATTCTTCTCACTGGAAAACTGGATACAGCCAATTTCCCAAATGATAACCGAAATCCACAAATGATTAAATCCGATCCTGGATTCTTTAGTGATGTTTTCCCTTCCACCAAAAATTTTGATCAATGGTATAACGACGAAGACACAACTATCAATCGCCCTTTTTTACACGATCTAATTTTCAAACCGGTAACGGGTCTGCCGGGGATATACAAATACGAAAGCAATAGTTTCTTCCCATTGGACGATGTCTTGATACCAACAATCACAAAGCCCCTGACTGAGGGAACCACAAAATGGCCAACCAAACCATTTGGCCAGAATACGATTGGTAATACCAACCACAATTTCGGCTTTACAATGGAATTCCATGCCACATTCACCTACCTAAAACCCATAGCCGGCGTGCGCCCTGCCCAGACATTCACATTCACTGGAGATGATGACGTCTGGGTGTTTTTCAATGGGACTCGTGGCATTGATTTAGGGGGAGTTCATCCAGCTGAATCAGCCACAATAACTTTAGATTCCGCTACCGCTGTAAACACGTTCCACATGGTTGACAGGAAGGCCTATATTCTGGATTTCTTTATTGCAGAAAGACACACAACTGGATCAAATTGCACCATCACTACCAGTCTACAACTGGAAACGGAAAAGGTTTCTAAACCCATTGCAGCACCATTCAACATTTTACCGACAACATTCGATGACAAAATTGTCGTCACTTTGACAGACTCTACTGTTGGCGCCATATTGCGCTATACACTTGATGGAAGTGTCCCAACAGAATCAAGCCAAATTTACACGGATACATTGACCATTTACAGCACAACCACAATTAAGGTGATTGGTTTTAAGGAGGACTGGAAGCCAAGCGAAATGCTAACTGCAGAATATGTAAAGGCAATCATTCCCTCAACTATTGAAGTGCTGAACCAAGACGGAACCCGTCTCACAAACGGCTACCTGACCGAGCTCACTACGCCATTCTTAGTTAAGATCACCACGTCGCAAGTCAATCTCACTACCACTTCCGACACGTTGAGAACCAAAACCGGTCTTGACCTTGAAAGCCAATCGCTTTCCAACCCCACCGCTCTTGCCAAGTCCATTGTCTTTCAAGGGACAGCTCCGTTGGTTGTATCTGCAACAACCTCCGGCAACTCTATTGTAGAGGCCACTACCTACGACAGCCTAATCGTTCGTTGGGTCAATCCACTCCTTCCCAGCGATTTCGCAGTCAAAAAGATCCTCATCCGTCCTGCTCCAAAACAGAGTACAGTTTATTTCAGCACCTTAGCCGATGGCTCCGACAGCACCAGTCTTTTCCCCTTGAACACCACGCAGATTTTTGTGGTTGTACGAGATCAATCCCGGAATCCGCTGTTGAGCTATACTGCCGTTGTCACTTCCGACAAAGAAGGATTGGATAATGAGACTCTTACCTTGACACCGCTGTCCGGTGCACCGGCTGGCACATTCATCGGCTCAATCTCCATCGACAAACTGGCTTTCAAAGCGCCAGGTGATGGAAAGCTGGAAGTGTCCTTGGCTGGCGATCAGATTCACGTTGTTTATACCGATCCCGTGGATGGTGATATTGCGGAAGCCTCAGCCGGTTTTGCTGTGAGTGTGCAGGAAAGCCCATTGGTCCAATTTACCGATGCCAGCGGTGTACCAGTGGTACTTGGCAGCTATTGGAATCCAACCAACGGAAAACTTTTCTTTTCCTATAGCGATGATTATGCCGGCGGTAAGGTGCCGACCAAGCAAGTATTCCTTAATCTTGTCAGCAAAAAATATGGCTCGACGATTGGAACAGACCATGAACGCATTACCGTGAATTTAACTGGTGTTCCTGCCGGCTCTGGCACCCGAGCCACCTGGACCGGATCCATCAATTTAGCTGATGCATTTCCCGCTATCGATTCCAATGGCACTGCGGAAACCCATTTCCTGGGAGAAGCCACTATCACCGTTAGC
Source organism: Fibrobacteria bacterium (assembly GCA_043721115.1). Taxonomy (GTDB): domain Bacteria; phylum Fibrobacterota; class Fibrobacteria; order UBA11236; family UBA11236; genus Chersky-265. The sequence goes on from JAYSRH010000292.1 coordinate 8,608, forward strand.
GCGCATGATAATATTGGCACCCCCCAATCCCTTACAGTTTCGGACTTTTTGTTGATTGCCTATCCAGACATACCCGCCACCATCGATTGGAAGTTGGCAGACCCTCTCCCCAAAAATCCCGAGGGATTGATCATTACGGTCAAGGATCAAAGCTTTACGTTGGCCCGCGATACTGTTCTGCTAAGCGTAGGCTGCACTAAATCAGGCGATAGCGTTTCCAGTTTCGGAGGCATAGAATCCTTACCCGGTTCAGGCATTTATACTACCGGCACCTTGGTCAAGGATGAAGGCATTCCCAGCTTCGCTGACGTATTGCTTTCTTGCCAGACGACGGATCAAATCCGCATCCGCTATGTGGATCCCGTCTATGGAATATTGAAAGAATTATTAATCGATGAAGTTGCCAAACCAGTGGCAACTCCAGCTGGCCGCAAGTTCGTTCTCAATGAAATGGTCACTTTAGCCTCGACTACGCTTGGTGCCAAAATCTATTACACCTTGGACGGTAAGATACCTGTTCCGGGAGTGAGCCCGGAATTTACCGACCCCTTGCGTATCAGCGTTACCACTGTGGTTACCGCTATCGCCGTCTTTCCCGGAATGAAGGACAGCAAGGTAATGACGGAAACCTATACTAAGCAAGTGGTGCCATCACGCCTGGAAATTTTGGATGAAAACGGCAACCAGATTACCGCCAACACGCTCACCGGCGCTGCAAAAGCAATTCAGCTCAAATTGACCACCACTCAGGACGATTTGCTCAGCGTCAAGGTCAATGTAAACTCCGTTTTAGCTTTAGATGCTGAATCCATCCCGATGGACAACTTTAAACCTTTGGCCAATGCCTTTGAATACACGCAAACCTTGCCGCTTGCCTCGCCTGCCACTAAGGTTGCGGGTAATTTCACCATAGAAGCCAAAGGCACGGACACGCTGATTGCAAAATGGGTCAATCCCTTCAACCCTCTTGATTTTGCCAGCGATAC
>JAYSRH010000293.1:0-9537 GCA_043721115.1 Fibrobacteria bacterium
AGTCAAGGGCCGCCTCCAATGGGTTTTGACTGCAGACCAGCGCTGCAGCGATTAGGATAATTTGCCGAGTAGGAGTCAGAAACATAGCGCCTCCAAGAATTGAGAATCGGTCCAAACGCTCGGAAAGTAGTAAATGCAATTTTTATGCCAGAGGAAAGGGTGCGAAATCAGGCTGATAGAACGCGCTAACTCTTCAAAGCCTAAGCCATGCCGGTCAGTATTTGATCGGCACCCTCACTTTCTACCAGCCTTCCCCATGGCAACGCGTGTAAAAGCTCTTATACTATAGGGCACTAAAGGAGTAGTTGATGCCATTTTACGTTATGACCATGCCTACACCCATAGGGCCTTTGGTGTTAGCAGCCATGGAAAAATCCCTGGTGGCGCTCGTATGGAACCGCACCGAGCTCAAACGCCTGGGAATATTGGCATGGCAGGAGAATACGGATCTGCCCCTTTTTAAGGAGGCGACAAAACAACTGAGCGAATACTTTCAGGGCGACCGGAAAGTATTCACGCTTCCATTAGCACTGACTGGGACGGCATTTCAAAAAAGCGTGTGGAAAGAATTGCTGAATATTCCATTTGGCCAAACCTGGAGCTATCAAGAAGTGGCCAGCCGAATCGGCAACCCAAAGGCTGTTCGAGCTGTTGGCACTGCCAATGCCAGGAATCCGGTGTGTATTTTAATCCCCTGCCACCGAGTGGTTCGCCATTCCGGCGAGCTGGGCGGCTATGCCGGCGGCGTCCGCAATAAAGCCTACCTGCTTGAAATGGAATCAACCCATTAGCAATACCCATGAACCGATTCCTGCAGAGATTGTGGCTGCGGGAGAAAAATACATCGGGCAAATACTCCGCTTGGCCTTTGAACATACCTCTGCCCAAAAGGCCGTTATTGTGTTTGACACCCAAAGCCCCTTGGCCGCAACATTAACCGAAGGGTATCGACGCTGCCTGCCCACCGCACAATTTATCGACTTTGAAGCCCAATCCCCAGAGGTGATTCGCGCAGCGATGGAAGCGTTGGAACCACTGGATTTGGTCATACTCATCCAATCCGCAAATTTTCGACTGGAAGCTTTTCGCCTGCGCGTAGAACTTTTCAAACGATCCTTAAAAGTCATTGAACACCCACATCTAGCCCGCATGCAAGGGCAGGAAATTGAGTGGTATATCAATTCTCTAGCCTATGACCCAGATTACTTTCGGAAAATGGGGTGCGGACTTAAAGAACGCATCGATAAGGCCAGAACGGCACTAGTAGTGAGCGGCGACGGACGCGGCGACGGGCGCGAGGACATACGCAGAGCCGAATCAGGTGGAGAGGGTAGGCTAGAAAACTTGATGTTCACTTCCGGTTTTGAATCCGCAAAACTGAATACCGGCGATTACCGGAATATGAAAAATATCGGAGGTCAATTTCCCATTGGCGAAGTGTTTACGGAAGCGAAGGATTTGCAATCCGTGAATGGACGCGTACGCATTTTTGTTTTTGCCGATATCACATTCATGGTCAATCAACCTGCCAAACCCATCACGCTGGTCATTGAGAAAGGCCGGGTTGTGGAGGTTGTCGACACCACACCAGAATTTGAAAAGGTGTTGGCAAATATCCGAGCCGATGAAGGGGAAGTCTGGGTACGCGAATTCGGCTTCGGGCTCAATCGCGCATTTACTCCGCAGCGCATGGTCAGGGATATCGGCACTTTAGAGCGCATGTGCGGCATCCATCTTTCCCTTGGCGCCAAACACGCGGTGTATCAAAAGCCTGCATTTAAACGCAAGGACGGAAGACACCATGTGGATGTTTTTGTCGTTACCGATTCCGTTCTATTGGATGACGAAATCGTTTTTAAGGATGGAGCCTGGGTGCTTCCCGCTGCGGTTTAAGACTTTTAGACAACACGGCTCTCGCATTCAGCTAAAAAATCCGGATCAATGTCCGCTGCAATACCAGGCTCATCACTAACCTCCAAATGGAATCCGCGATGCGCATCGCTTCCAGGATGCCACCGGATTTAGCCAGCTTGACATTGATATAGTCGAGAGATTGTGACTCGATGAGCCGAATCGCATCGTAATGATTGAAAACGCTTTCATCCGCCATAATTCGAATGGGTGATTGTTTGCGCAGATTGGGAAGCAAGGAATCAAAATGATGGTGGATGGGCTGCTCGCAGAATTGAATGTCGAAACCAGCCATGGCCTGAAGGGATTTTACTGCCGTGTCAAAATCCCATCCTTGATTGGCATCAATCCTCAGGGCAATGCTGTTTCCCACTGCTTCGCGTATGAGGCGCACCCGCTCCACATCTTCTTCCCCAGATTTTCCCACTTTGATTTTGAGGGTCTTGACTCCTTGCTTGACAAAAGCCTTGGCAGATTCAACCATCTTGGATGGTGTATTCATCCCAATAGTCAGGTCCGTCTCAATGGGTTTTTTGCTCCCACCGAGAAAGCGGTACAGCGGCAGCCCAGCCTTTTTGGCGGCGATATCATGCAAGGCCATGTCGAAGGCACTTTTAATGGTGGCGTTGAAGGCAATATAGGCATGGATTTCTTTCATGCGCGTTTGAATATCAAACGGGTCTTTTCCTTTAATGATCCTGGCTAAATCGCCGCCCACAGCAAAACAGGTGCTTTGGGTTTCCCCCACCAGCATCGGGAAAGCCGAGCATTCTCCCATGCCAATCAATCCCTCGGTGGTATGGATTCTAATAAATGTGTTTTGGGCCACAGTGGCGACTTCCGTCGCGATAACGAACGGCTCCATCGGAAGCGCCAATTTGAAAATCTCGGTATGGGAAATCATGGTGTCCTTTCCTAAGCTCCGCACAACATGTAACCGAGGAGCGGTTGGCATTTGTCCACGCAGGATGAATAGAAGCTTCCTTCCACTCGATCTCCGGACACGGTGGTCTTTCCCCAGAAGAACTCCGCAATACTAACCGGTTTCAAATTATTTCGAGCAGCATGGTTCAAGAGTTTGGGGGCGCAACAATCTCCGGTTCCCGTAGGCATTCCCTTGATGGGATGGAATGCGTCTGCTAAAGACCGTTTGGCATTTCTAAAATTGGGCACTTCATAGAGTGCCTGAAGCTTGCTCAAGATGACATGCGATACCGTTTTTCTTTCCGCCACGCGCAAGGCAAGGCTCCGCGAACCCTTTTCCAACGTTTTGATAATTTCGGTTAAGGGATGGATTTCGATATCGCCCTCTCTAATGCCCGCCGTCATTGCTTCCGCATCAAAAAGCGGTGCTACCCAACCGGAAACATTCCAAATGCCGTTATATTTGGAAGAAAACGCGCGGAGCACCACTTCTTTACCCATGGCGTCTTCGCAAACCAAAACGCCCATCATTTTTCCACGCGAGGCACCGTATAAATATGCGGTCGACAGGCGCGGGTCCGCTTCCTCAATAGGAAGATCAAAATCCATGCGGCCATGGATGGCCAGTTGTTTCATGAGCGTCGTGCAGTGGATGAGGGCCCGAGCCGAGGGCAATGCGTGGACGATATTGCAGTCCTTACAATAGCCGAAACAGCCTTCTGGTTTTGAAACTGGCTTGGGCATCCTTGCAATTCTCTTTCTCGAAATGGATGGGATGGGACTTAATTCACGCAGAATAATTATACGCTAAATCCTACCAAATCAAACTTTTTTACATAAATTGAGGTGAAATCCCGTGGCACAACCGTCCCTACTCTATCGATTCCATATTAATTTTTCCGATATCGATCTGGGTATTTACAAATCATTTGATTTGCGATTGGCCATGCATCCTTCCGAATCGCATGCCTATTTACTGACGCGTCTCCTCGCCTTTGTTCTCAACGATCGGGAGTATTTGGAATTCGCGGCGGAAGGCTTGGGAGATCCGGATGCACCCGGTATTAATGCCACCACTCCAAATGGTGAAATTCTGTTATGGATCGAAATCGGAAATCCTAGCGCCAAAAAATTGCATAAAGCCGCCAAGGCAGCTAGACAGGTCAAGGTTTATACCTATAAGGATCCGGAGACATTGCTGAAGGAGATTCGGAACAATAAGGTCTATCATGCCGAGTCCATCGAGATATTTTCCATCGATCCCAAAGTCCTGGAAAGACTGGCAGGTCGCCTGGAAAGAAAAAATACCTGGGATATCCTCCTCAATGATGGCGGCCTAAATATCAGTATCGGGGATGCAACCGAGGCCACGGAGCTGGTCAAACACCAAGCCTAAACCCGGTAGCCCAAATGGCTGTAAAAAACTCGGGTTCGGAACCATCCTTGGATCCGGTGATACCACCGTGAACCAGTTCCACGTGCTTGAGAGCGGTTCCGCCAACGCCCAGCCTTTGGGTCGTATCACCGCTGCCCCTGCAACCGTACCAGAACCCGACACCATTGCCTTGTTTGGAATCGGCCTCTTGGGAATGGGAATTCTGGCCGCTCGTCGTCGCCGCGCTTAATTCAAAACTCCATAATCCTCATGAAAAGCACCGGGCAACCGGTGCTTTTTTTATTTCACCCGCTTTTACACTGCGGAATCCCTTATTGCATTTATGAATCAGAGGGGGATAAATGATTAGCTTTTACCTCGATGTTTCCAATCCATTCTAACAGGAGGCTCCCATGAAAATACTGAAAAACATTTTGTTCGGACTCATCGCACTCATCGTCCTTGCATCCGCAATTGGTTTGATGGCGTTCCCCAGAATCACCAACGTGCAACGCTCCCTGGTCATGCAGGCTCCAGCCGAAGTCATCTTTGATCAAGTAAACGACCTCAAAAAGAATGAATCCTGGTCGCCGTGGAAGGACCCGACTATGGTGATTACCTATGGTTCCGTTACTGCCGGCAAAGGGGCCAGTTCCAGTTGGGTTTCGAAAAAAATGGGCACCGGCACCATGACGATTGCGGAAACGGTTCCTTCCACTGCCATAAACATCGACCTGGACTTTGGTGCCATGGGTACGGCCAAGGCCCTATGGACATTTACTGCGGAAGGTGACAACATAAATGTAACAGAGACCATGACCAGCGATGCGGGCATGAATCCAGCCAAGCGTTGGATGAGTTTGTTGTCGGATAAGATGGTAGGGCCCGCTTTCGAAAAGGGTTTAGCCTCCTTGAAGCAGATTTCGGAATCCCGGGCAGCCGAAATCAAAGCCGAGCAAGTCACTGAGCAAGCAGCGCTGGTTCCAACTGATGAGACAGCCCCAGCCGCAGCAGCTGCAGCCGCAACTGCCGGTTCAGCACACTAGACATCAAACTGGTATTTGGCGCGCCTTTCCCTATGGGGCAGGCACGCCTAAAGTGCAAGCTGTAATTGGTCAGCAATCCATACCCAACCGTCGTCAGAAGTACGAATAGGCCGTAAGTTGACTTCTATCAACCGGCTAAACCCGCAGCTCTTCCTGATCCAAGGTTTTCCAGTCCGATTGCTTAGCAAGCACCAGTTCCACTTCTTGCGCTAAAAACTCTTCGGTGATCTCCGCAGATCGCCCCGTAAATTTGGTCGGATCGAGCAAAGCTTTGATGGCCTGGGCATCCATGCCAAAGGCGGGATCGGCCGCAATGCGCGTCATGAGGTCGTTGTCCAGTCCTTCCTGCTTCACCTGTTTTGCCGCTGCCAGGGAATGCTTGCGAATCGACTCGTGTAAATCTTGCCGATTGCCTCCCGCTTTCACTCCAGCCATGAGAATATTCTCTGTCGCCATAAAGGGCAGCTCGGCCAAGACATGCCGGGCGATGATTTTGGGGTACACCACCAAACCTTGCGAAATATTTTCCGCTAGGATCAACATGGCATCAATGGCTAGAAAAGCCTGCGGGATAGAGAGGCGCTTATTGGCAGAATCATCCAATGTCCGTTCAAACCATTGCGTGGAAGCCGTGAAGGCCGTGCTGGAAACCTGGGCTTGCACAAATCTGGCCAGGGACCCGATGCGCTCGGCACGCATGGGATTGCGCTTGTAGGCCATGGCGGAGGAGCCGATTTGGTCGGCCTCAAAAGGCTCCTCGATTTCCTTGAGGCTTTGCAAGAGCCGCAGGTCGGTGGTGAACTTGGCCAAGGATTGGGAAATATTGGAAAGCACCGCCAGTACTTTGGAGTCGAGTTTGCGGGTGTAGGTTTGGCCCGAAACTCCCAAACTCCGTGCGAAACCGGCCTTGCGCGTGACGCTTTCATCCAAGGCTTTGACCTTGGCATGATCGCCGTCAAAGAGTTCCAGGAAGCTGGCTTGCGTGCCGGTAGTGCCTTTTACACCTAGGAAAGGCAATCCGTCTGAAACGAAATTAAGCTCTTCCAAATCCAGCAGCAGGTCCTGAATCCACAGACAAGCCCGTTTACCAACTGTTGTCAGTTGAGCGGGCTGAAAATGGGTGAAGCCCAAGGTAGGCATGGTCTTGTACTGCCGGGCAAAATCGGAAAGAGCGGCGATGACGCGCAGAATGCGGCGGCGAGTCAGGTCCAGGGCGGCGCGCGCCTGGATGAGATCGGTATTGTCGGTGACATAGGCTGAGGTGGCCCCCAAGTGGATGATACCGGCCGCTTGTGGGCATTGAAGCCCATAGGCATGGACATGGGCCATGACATCGTGACGGACAATTTTTTCCCGATTTTCCGCTTCCGCGAAATTGATGGTCTTTTCCGCTAGTCGCAGCTCGGCGATTTGGGCGGACGTGATGCCTAGCCCCAACTCCTTTTCAGCTTCGGCGAGCAAGATCCAAAGGTGTCGCCAAGTTTGGAATTTGAACTGGGGAGAAAATAAAAATCCCATTTTGGCCGAGGCATAGCGCTTGATAAGCGGGTTTTCATAGGTCTGATACTCTTGCATGTCTAATCGTCCATTCTGTCTTTTGTCCCCAAAATAGCTCCTGATTGCATAAGCGGAAAGTCACGGGAGGCGATCGGGAACGGGATGTTATTACTTTTTGATACATGGACAGGTTTTCCCTCCGATTCCTCGGTTATTGCCTCCTTGCCTTGACCCTTTTCCGAGGTAATGCCAACGCTACCCCGCTCGGTTGTCAGGCCCCGCCCCCAAAGGCTCAACCCTTGCTTCCCGGTAACCATGTCTCTGCATGCACCAGTCTCGATTTCGCAGCCTATCCGCCTACTTCCGGAAAACATTTTGGAGATTGGGCTGATTTCAAGATATACACGCAGCCGGTGACACCCGGTTATTGGGTGCATAGCGCCGAACACGGCGCCGTAGTCCTACTCTACAACTGTCCTGCAGGTTGTCCGCAAGCTGTGGAAGCGATTACAACCCTTATCCATTCGCTTCCGCAAGATCCCCTTTGCATGTCGACTTCCTCTAACAAGACGGAACGCCGGGTTATTTTGGCGCCGGATAGACGGATGGATTCCACCTTTGCCATGATCGCCTGGGGCTGGTCCTTGACAACGAACTGTTTGGATACCGCCGCCATGCGCGCCTTTTATATGGACCATTTTGGCCAAGCCACCGAAAACCTATGCTATAGCGGTGTCGACTCTTCCAGTTCACATTGGTGCAATGAGCAAACGGTCGGCATTCCATTCAAGGCTCGCGGGATGAACTTGGACAGCGGCATGCACATGAACAGCGGCGTGCTGCCTTCGGGTATTCTTTGGGAAGGATCGTTGTCCGAGCGTGTACAACTTTCCTTAGAGATTTCTACAGCAACCGGCACACGGCTCAAAACTGTTCAGCTTGGTCTGGCCGGACCTGGTCCAGCACAAGCGGTTTGGAAAAATTCCTTTTGTCAAAATGCCAGTAGGAGCTATGGCACAGGCGTCCTTTGCAGAGTTGTATCCACCGGTTCTGGGTCTGGTTCCCATGTACTCGTTGAAAAATTGATTTTACCTTTTTTACCCTGAGCGTCCCTAATTTGGTGCCAGAATAGCTCGCAGCTAGGGCGTGCCATCGCCATGTTTCAGGATGTATACTGTCTGCTTACGGAGGAATTATGACCGCATCACAAACACGTAACAAGCTTGGGTTTGAGGGAGGCGTTTCGCTGGCGCCCAATCCGGAGGAAATCGTTCCCGTCATTCACCTTAAAATGATGGCCACGGGTCTCGAACCCCCCACACACGGAGGCAAAGCGGAATTCACAGCGCTTACCGCCGATCTTATCCGCAAAATTCAGGCAAAGTTCCGCAGCTACCCACAGCCATTATGCCCGTTGGACAAACGCATTCAGGAATTCCTCGACCAGAATTTCCAAGATGTAGGACTTCCCGGAAAATTGGAACTTCCTTTGCAAACATTGCATCTGGATTTCCATGGTTTGGCCCGCGCCTTGTCCTTACCCGCCCAAGGCGATCGCTTTGATTCCGAATACGTAAAATCCTACCGGACCAGCCAAGGCGTGCTGCACAATCCCGCTACCGACCGACGTACCACCAAAGGTACCTTTCATGTCGGTGAAGGAGGACTGCCTATCTCCGCTGACAAACTAGCCGTGCCCAAACAAACTTTTGCGCGTTTGTTATGGCATGCGCTCCGTCCCACGGCCAACCTTATGGAACTTCCGTATACGCATGGTTCCAAAAAGCCGGCCCATGTATTCACTTCTCTTTTCATCCGACCCCTGGTCAGCCCGGAAGTGCCCGGCTTGCGGTCTTACAAGGACATGGAAATCCGTCTCTTTGCCCCGGCCAGTTTGGTTTCAAACCTGGACTTTGTGGAATCCATTTTCGGCAATGCTGGGGATCCGTACCTGCCGGAAAATGATGCTGGACTGGATCCGGAGCATTTTTCCGGGATGACGGGATGCATCATATTGGCGCCCCAGCTTACGCGCCTCCGCAAGAAGGAGCTGGGCCTGCCGCATATTTCTGAAGCCACGGCCGCCCACAAGCGCGACGGCATGTGCTGGACCGATCCGGATGAGCTCTATAACGGCGGCAAAGCTTTCAAAGCCACCTTCCGCACCGCCGAAGGCGTGATCCTCACCTTGATCACGGACAACTATTTTGGGTATTGCAAAAAAGAAGTCAAGACCATGATGAGCTTTGCCTGCAACCTCATGGGCGGGAGTGAAGAAGAACACGCCGGCGGCGCCCTTATTTTTCCGAGCTACACTCTGGGGGATTTTACCCAGCACAATGCCTCTTATATTCGGCAGCGCGGTCATTCCTTCAAGCAAGTCCGGCGCTTATTGGGTGACAGTATTTCCGTACATGCCGACGGTTACGCGCGCGACAAACTTTTTCCGCGCGTTGTGTATTTACCTGAAGACGCAGAAATTTTCCTATTAGATCAGCGCATCATTTGGAAAAAGGATGGCAAAGCACGTTCCTTACGCTTATTGCCCGACCACCATTATGTTTACCCGAGCGGCTATAAGGTGCACATGGAGAAGCATCCCGATGCTCCAACGTGGCGTCTGATTGGAACCGTGGCTGAGGGTGTGCTCTGTCATAAACCCTGTACCGTTTCCGGTGGTGGAAAAAGTGAAATATCCAAATCCATCTCCGACTCCATTCTCTACCGCACTTTCTATATCCACGACTTCAACAAGGATTTCGACGCGGCGGAAAAGGTCCTGCA
>JAYSRH010000294.1:0-3605 GCA_043721115.1 Fibrobacteria bacterium
CTTGCTGGGGCAGATGGGCTGGGAAAGGCGTATCAAGCTTATCGTAAGGATGGAGATATTTCCGAGGTGGTGGCGGCGAATAAAAAGCAGCGCAAGCTATATGGGATCATTCAGCCTTTCTTCACGGCCTTGCATGAGGTGATGAAGGATGTGGATAAGCAGGTGCGGCAGGTTGAGAAGGAATTGGGCGGCAGTAGGGATATCAAGCTGCTGAAGGCGGAATTGGAAGTGCTGCATAAGGAGGCCAAAGAGACGGAGTATTTCTTTGGGCATATCGGGTGGTTGCAGGAACGGTTTCCGGCTGCGGAATACGAGGATGTGACGGGGTTGTGTAAGCTGGCGAGCTTGAAGGATGTGGAGGAGCAGGAGTATTCGCTGAACCCGGGGCGGTACGTTGGGGTGGTGATTGAGGAGGATGGGAAGACTGAGGAAGAGTTCATTGAAGAGATGCTGGGGATGAATGAGGAGCTGTCGAAGTTGAATGCGGAGGCGAGGGCGTTGGAGGATGTGATTGGGAATAATATTCGGATGATTGCGGGTGAAGGGTGAGATTTATTGAGTCGCATCGAATGGAATATAAACGGGAACTCAGCGATAATTTTTTGCCCATAACCTTGCCTTATCAGGTCAATGACTTGACCTATAAGTTCCAGTCCGATTTAGAAAATGCCGATGACCTCACCCCCCATGTGACCCCTCATGTGACCCCCCATGTCACACAATTGCTGATAATTCTTGAGGGCGAAATATGAGATCATGGCCTATGCAAGAGTTGGCGGCAATTATTTCCGTAAAACATGGGTACCCGTTTGAAAGCGAATATTTCTCACTATCGCATGGGAGATATATTGTTCTTACCCCTGGAAACTTCCTGGAAGAGGGTGGATTCGTCTTGAGACCTGACAAGGACAGGTTTTATCTTGGCGAATTCCCACCGGAGTATCTCTTAAAGAAAAACGACCTAATTCTTGCCATGACCGAACAAACTTATGGATTACTCGGAAGCCCAGCACTAATCCCTGATGATGACAAGTATTTACATAATCAACGGTTGGGGCTTGTAAAAATATTACACCCGACAAAACTAGATAAGCACTTTTTGTACTACTCGTTTTTTATGAAGTACATCCGCGATGTAATTAGCTCTGGTGCATCTGGAACAAAAATACGCCACACTTCACCCGATAGAATCCGAAAATGCAAAATTCCCCTCCCCCCTCTCCCCATCCAACGCAAAATCGCCGCCGTCCTTTCCGCCTACGATGACCTGATCGAAAACAACACCCGCCGCATCGCCATTCTGGAAAAGATGGCCGAAGAGCTTTACCGCGAATGGTTTGTGCGTCTGCGCTTCCCGGGGCATGAGAAGACGAAGATTGTCAAAGGGGTGCCGGAGGGGTGGGAGCACATCGAGCTTTCTGAAATCGCCTACATCAATCAGAGCAATGTCGGAAAGGGATTTCCAAACGATTGGATTGACTACCTTGATATTAGCGCTGTTTCTACAAACGCCATTTCGAAGCCGGATCGAATGAAATTCTCAGAAGCACCCAGTAGGGCACGGCGCTTGGTAAAGCATGGCGACATCATTTGGTCCACGGTAAGACCCGCCAACCGTGCTTTTGCTGTGGTTTTACATCCCCAGAACAATTTGCTTGTTTCGACGGGATTCGTAGTCCTTACTCCACGGGAAAATATTCCGTTTTCATTTTTGCACCGGGTTACAACCACAAATGAATTCGTGGACCAAATGGTTTCCGTTGCAAAAGGTGCCGCCTATCCAGCTACAAGCGCTGAAGATTTTGGAAAAGCGAAGGTATGGCTGCCACCGCCGAAATTGCTTGAACATTTTGCGAGAGTGTGCGATTCCATTTACCTGAAAGCGCATTATCAGCGTAAACAAAACGAACTTTTATCTGGAGCGCGAAACCGCCTCCTCTCCCGGCTCATGTCCGGAAAAATCGACCTCGGACACCTCGACATCCACTTCCCCCCCAGCATGCGCGAAGAAGATGTGGCCCATGCCTGAATCCTCCCTCCCATCTTCCTACGCCTCATGGATCGCGGACCTCAAGCAACAAATTGCCCAGGCCCGCCAGCACGCGGCTTTGTCCCTCAATACCGCCCTCATCGAACTCTACTGGCAAATCGGCAAGTCGATGGTGGAGAAGGAAAAGGCCGCGGAGTGGGGTAGCGGATTCATCGACCGCATGTCTCGGGATCTCTGCCAGGCCTTCCCGGACATGAAGGGGTTTTCCCGGCGCAACCTCTATGGCGTCCGACAGTGGTTTCTGTTCTATTCGGCCAAACACCCAATTGTGCCACAGGCTGTGGCACAAATACCCTGGGGTCATAATCGCCTAATTTCGGCTAAAATCAAGGATATTGACGAAGCGCTTTGGTATGCCTCCGCATCTTCGTCCCAAGGCTGGACCCGCGATACCTTGGAATTGAAAATCGAGAAGGACGAGTACCGGCGGGCCGGAAAATCACTCACCAACTTCGGCCAAACCTTGCCCGCCTTGCAATCGGGATTGGCCCAAGAGACCTTGAAGGACCCCTACAACTTCGACTTCCTGGGATTGGGAGATGAGGCCCAAGAGCGGGAAATCGAAACCGCCCTCACCGGCCGGATCACGGACTTCCTGTTGGAGTTGGGTAAGGGCTTCGCCTTTGTGGGCAGGCAGTATAAGTTGGCGATTAGCGGCACCGAATACTTCCTGGACATGCTGTTCTACCACCTGGAACTTAGGTGTTACGTGGTCGTAGAATTGAAGGCGGGCAAGTTCAAGCCCGAATATGCGGGGAAGCTCAATTTCTACTTATCGGCCGTGGATACACAATTGAAAAAAGCCGGAGATAATCCCTCCATTGGCATCCTCCTGTGCAAGAAAAAGGATGTGATCGAGGTCGAATACTCGCTGCGGGATATCGGCAAGCCCATCGGTATTAGTGATTACAATTTGACTCATGCGATTCCGGAAAACTGGCAGTCTAAGCTACCCACAGTTGAGGAATTGGAAGATGAACTGGCTTCGCGGCTAACTGAATCCCCGGAAACGGCTGGCAAGGACAAGGACAATGCCTAATTTCATCTCCGAAGACGATATCGAAAAAGCCGCCGTCCGCCTGCTCACGGACAAGCACGGTTACCGCACCCTCAACTGCCACACGGTGGATCTCGAAGACCTGAACGACAAGTCCCATCGCAATAGCAAGCAAGACGTGGTGCTGCTGGATGTCCTCGCTGCCCGCGTCAAGGCGCTGAACCCGCATATCCCCGCCGACGTGATTGCGCAAGCCATCGAGCAATTGACCTCCAGCCGCTCTGCCATGTCTCCGATCCTGGCCAATAAAACCGTGTATGGATTGCTGCGGGATGGCATCAAAGTGGAATTCGATAATGCCCAAGGGAAAGTGGAAAAGGAAATTGTAAAGCTGATCGATTTCGAACATCCGGAAGCCAACGATTTTTGCGCAGTCACCCAGCTTTGGATCAAGGGAGATCGTTATCCTCGTCGTCCGGACATCTTGATTTACATCAATGGACTGCCGCTCGTCTTTATCGAACTCAAGAATTCCAACGTCAAGGTTCAGAACGCCTA
>JAYSRH010000295.1:0-9490 GCA_043721115.1 Fibrobacteria bacterium
AACGGACTCGAAATCACCGTTCCAGAAAGAACATCGGTTGCGGTAGCCATTTATAAAAGCGGGATAAATGTATTTCGCTCCTCCGTCACAGGGCAAGCCCGAGGGCCGGTATGCGGCATGGGTATTTGTTATGAGTGTTGTGTCACCGTAGATGGTTCACCTTATGTCCGTTCCTGTATGACAGTCTGCCGTGATGGAATGGAAGTGACGACAACATGAGAATCGTAGTGGTAGGGGCTGGCCCGGCTGGTATTGCTGCGGCTGTGACTGCGGCAGAAAATGGCGCAGACGTTTGTTTGCTGGATGAAAACCCGCAAGCCGGTGGACAAATTTGGAGGCAAGGCGTCCAGCCTGCTATACCAAAAGCCGCACAAGCATGGCTCAAGCGCCTCCACGCTCAAAAAATCGAATCCCATTTTGGACTGACCGTGCTTGGCGCAGAAGCAGGAATGGTAACGGCATGGACAGCCGGGACGGGGACGCAGAAATTCGGCTATGATGCACTTGTTTTAGCTACCGGGGCCCGGGAACTCTTTTTACCCTTTCCTGGATGGACGCTGCCGAATGTCATGGGATGCGGTGGCGCGCAGGCCATGCTGAAAGCCGGTTGGCCCGTGAAAGGGCTACGTCTTGTTGTGGCGGGTTCAGGACCACTTTTATTGGCGGTGGCTTCGGCTTTTAAGGACAAGGGAGCAACAGTTGTCGGCATTGTGGAACAGGCGGATGCCGGATCTCTGATTCGATTTGGCGCGGGTTTGCTACATCACCCGGAAAAAATACTGGAAGGGATGCAGTATGGATGGAATTGTCTTCCAACCCTGATGAAGCCCGGCTCGTGGATTCGTGAAGCTCGGGGCGGGCAGGAATTGAAATCGGTTGTGGCCACCAATGGACATAAGGAATGGGAATGGGAATGCGATGTGGTAGCCTGCGGATTCGGCCTCATTCCAAATACTGAACTGGCGGAATCATTGGGCTGTACTCTGGAGAATGGCCGAGTCAAAGTGGATGCCGAACAGCGAACCAGCCAGGCCAATATCTATTCGGTAGGCGAGAGCACCGGCATCGGGGGAGAGAATGTGGCCTTGCTGGAAGGCGAGATCGCATCCCTATCCCTTTTAAAATCGTCAGCGCGGCTGGAAAAGATTCAATCACGGCAAGGTTGGAATGCCTTCCAGCACGATCTGGAAAAATGCTTTCGGCTGCGTCCTGAAGTTCTCCGCTTAGCGGCGCCGGATACAGTTGTTTGCCGGTGTGAGGATGTTACTTTCGGCAGCTTAAAAGCCTTGCCGGATCAGCGTACGGCCAAACTGTACACGCGTTGCGGCATGGGTCCTTGCCAGGGCCGCGTTTGCGGGCCTGCGTGTCATGCCTTGTTCGGCTGGGAGCTCAACAAACCCCGTTGGCCTTTGGTGCCTGTGGAAATGGGCGCGTTGCTTAGCTAGTTTTCCACCATGCAAAAACCGGATTCCGCCCAGACCCAGCCGGTAGTCAAAGATTCCCCGCTCGCCGCCCGCATGCGTCCCCGGACGCTGGATGAATTCATCGGTCAGGAACACATTCTCGGAGCGGGGCGATTGCTTCGGCGCGCAATTCAAGCGGACCAGCTCACTTCCATTCTATTATTCGGCCCACCGGGCACTGGCAAAACGACCTTGGCTCAAATCATTGCCAACACCACTCGGGCTCGCTTCCTTGCCATCAACGCCGTCCTAGCGGGCGTCAAGGATATTCGCGAAGCCATTGATACCGCGCGCGAAGTCCGCCAGGAAAGTCGGCAGAAAACCATCTTGTTTGTGGACGAAGTGCATCGCTTCAACAAGGCGCAGCAAGATGCATTACTGCCTCATGTTGAGAACGGAACGCTGACTCTGATTGGTGCCACCACCGAGAATCCTTACTTTGAAGTGAACAAGGCCCTGGTCTCACGCTCACGCATATTTCAAATGCATGCCCTTGGCGCAGAAAATATTCGCGCGGTAATACTGGCGGCTTTGGCGGATAAGGATCGCGGGTATGGGAGTGTGCGGGTGGAAATGGATCCGCAGGCTCTAGAGCATATCGTACGAGTGGCTTCTGGAGACGCCCGCAGCGCGCTCAATGCCTTGGAGTTGGCGGTGGAAACGACACCTTCAGGTTCAGATGGCATTGCGCATATCAGCCTGGCTGTAGCCGAAGAGAGTATTCAGCGTCGAGCCGTGCTGTATGACAAGGACGGGGACGCGCATTACGACACCATATCCGCCTTCATTAAATCGATGCGGGGTTCCGATCCGGATGCATCCTTGTACTGGCTTTCCAAAATGGTTTACGCGGGGGAGGACCCGCGGTTTATTTTCCGGCGTATGCTTATCCTGGCTTCGGAAGACGTGGGTATGGCGGATCCAAATGCTTTGGGAGTGGTTGCGGCAGCCGCGCAGGCATTTGATTATGTCGGACTTCCTGAAGGACAATTTCACCTGACTCAGGCCTGTTTGTATCTGGCTACCGCGCCCAAAAGCAATACAGCATTGGCCTATTTTGATGCGCTGGAATCCGTGCGGAGTGAGCAACAGGATCAGGTACCCGATCCTCTTAAGGACAAGAGTCGTGATGGGGATGGATTTGGGCATGGTAAGGGATATCTGTATCCACACGCCTACCGGGACCATTGGGTCGCGCAGCAGTACTTGCCCGGAGCCTTGCAAGGTAAGATTTTCTACCAGCCCAAGGATTCAGGCTATGAATCCACGATTCGGAACCGGGTCGCTCGCAATCGGGAGGCGCAAATGGCGGCTATGGATCAGGTGCAAACTGCTTTGGAATGGACGGATGTTTCCAAATCGCGAGCCGGAAAAAATAAACGCAATGCGTCTTCCACATGGCTGGATAGGGCTGCCAATCAAAGCAGCGAAGTATTGAAGCAGGTGCGCGATGGCATTTTTCAGCAAGCCGGACTGCGCCAGGATAGTCTAGTGCTCGACCTAGGCGGAGGAACCGGATTTCTGACTTGGGAAGCCTGTCGGCTCTGTCCCTCCGGTGGCGTATGGTCGCGCTGTGACGATATGGAAAACCTCCAGCGGATGGAGGAATGGGCCGGCCATGTTGAATCCCTGTCGCGCCCCAGTTTACTGGCCGCGTCTTTGGAAGACTTGCCTGCTACACTGCGGAAGGAAAGCGAACAACTGCGATTCGATGCTTTTGTGGGCATGGATCTCATGCGCAAAACCCAAGACGCGCAGGCATGGATAGTGGGACTACGTGATTTTGCGGCCCCGGGTGCAACCCTAGTGTTGGCCGAAGCGAATGCTTCCCGTTCCCAACGGTTCACCGCATTGCTTTCGGAAAAAAGCGTCGACCCAGCCTTGCTTGCTAAAGTGAATGATTTGGAAATTGCCTGGCGAAGCAGCAAACCGGAATCGCAACTGGAAAAATTGCAAAGGCAATTGACAAAAGAAACCGAATTCCGCCCCAGCTTGGTTCCCGGTAACTTTACCGTTCTAAAACATTTTTGTCCCGCACAAATTCGAACATGGTTCTCACCCGCCGAAGAGAAATCCAAAGATTCCTTTTTGTCCATTGTGTCCGCAGAACTTTCGCGTGGCGAACAGGCTGCAATCGAGGCAGCACTATTGGATCTTTTTTCCGGTCCAGGAGTGGCCTGGAGTAAGAGTTATGATTTTTTGACTTTAGCGATTAGCGTGCGGTAGTCGCACGGCTTTCCACCGTCGGGTGGATTACACCTTTGACTTTCCAACGCAGGGCATCGGCTACGTGCCAATGGTAATAGCGCCTGCGCGTCGGATTCATGGGGGAATCGTCGATAATGGTTTTACAGGAATCGGAAAACGCTTTGAGGGTTTTAATCGCCAAGATGGGAGGCAACTCTCCTTCGCCCAACGTATCTTCGGTTTGATGTTTAAAACGTAGACCCTCGATCAAAACCGGATAGTAGGCGTAATCCCTTAAATCAAAACTGGAATCTGGGGCCAATCGCTTTTCTGCTTTGGGATTGATCAATGAGTATTGATAACGGACCAAGTGGCTATAGCGCCTACTGGAAAAGTCAGCCGTCCGAAAAGCCATGATTCGGTTGGCAAGTCTTTTTCCATTGGATTTGGTGTAGAAACTATCGGGATAAAACGACAATTCTTCATCGGTTTTGAGAAAGGTGTAATAGGCATTTTGTGGAAAAGTGGTTTCCAGGCTATGAAAAATTTGGCGCTTTTCACGAACCAACTCGTCGCCATAGGGCGAAAGAAACTGGATCAGAAAAAGTTGGCTGGCAATGGTAGTATATTGGCCTTTGTAGGCACTCATGCGTAGAGCCGTTAACCCCGGCTTCATGGAAACACTTCGACCGAATATTTTCAATGTGGCGCGCACAACCAGCGGTGCATTAGCGGCTGTACAATTAAAAATACCCGTGCCTAAAAAACTGTCGCGAATGCGGGAATCTTTTTTTCGTGCTCGCTCGAGAAGTTTTAAAGCTTGGAAACCATCGCTTAAGGCCTGACTTGGATTCGAGTGGATTTTCAAGGTGGCTAAAAAACCTTGGATTCCACCTTCGATAAGTAGGTAAGTTGGCTGCGTGCTCTCTTTATCCAAAAAGGATCGGCAAAGACTTAGTCCTTGTTCCGCATCTTCTTCTATGGCTTGGCGCAGGTTCTTTTCAGCGTCCTCATCTTCAAAATCACCGTTCTGGAACAGCATCACATCAATGGCTATGGACAGTAGATAACTGAGTGGCGGTAGGTGCTTGGAAATTTCCAGATGCTGCAAGTTCGCAAGTGTTTTATGGGCCTTTTGAGGATTTCCGGAATAGGCTTCGTGCAAGGCTTGATGGGCCAACTCGTTTTGCTTGTCGGTCAGATCTGGATAGAGGCGGAGGGAAGACTCCGAGTTCAAAGTCGAATCCATCCCTTCGATTTCAGGCTCAGACGATTCCCCATGGCTCAAAAGGATAGCTGCAAAGACAAGCAACATGACCAGGGGATTAAACCGCACGGTAAGCGGGATTTTGATTATTTTCAAAGAGTGGGTCCGGAAAAAATTCACCTAAAACCAGGCCTGGAGGATTGGATATTGTTTGCGCCTAAAACATAACAATAACTATCCTAGTGAGTCGCTACAGGGGCGAATGCGCTTGGTTCTAAAAAGGGCCATTGCCCTGGGACTGCGAATTCTAGCCTCTTTGCACCGAATCGGCATGGACCAGGATATCCGCTGGACCCGGAAATTCGCGGCGCGCCTGGTGCGTGTTCTTGTGTTGGCAGGTATGAGTGTCCCGGTCAATCAAATACCCGTGCGCGCTGGGGCCTTGACGTACACCTCCATGCTGACTTTTGTGCCCTTTGCGGTAATTTTGTCCGCCGTCGCCGGCCACTTTGGCTACCTGGATCTTTTATCCCAATTAGTCTATTCCTTGGCAGAAACCATGCAGCTCGATATCGATTTGGACCCGATTCTTTCCGTAATTCGCGTCGCTCAAAAGGTGAATTTTCAGGGGCTGGGGGTAGTGGGGAGTCTAGGCCTGTTATTCACTTTTTTTCTGTCCATGAGCAATATTGAAATGGCTTTGTCGCAGATCTGGGATATTCATAAGGAACGGAAATGGTGGCGGCGTATCCAAGCGTTTACACCTTTTCTTATTTTGTTAATCCTGTTAGTGGTCGCTGCTGGCAGTCTGCTTCAAAAATACCGTAACTTTTTGGAAAGCAAGTTTTCAGGAGTTGCCGCCACAGGATTTTTACACGAGACTATTACGATCCTCGGCACTATCGGAGTCATCTGTTTTGTCTGGCTGGCCTTACTGATGGTGTTTTATATCATTCCCAACACCAAGGTGCGATGGGCTCCCGCCATTTTGGCTGCTAGCCTATCTACCACTGGACTTTACCTGCTTAGTCGAGTCTTGGCGCATTTCCCGCAATTATTCTTTTCCAAAAGCAATTTCATTTATGGCTCTTTGGCGATTGTACCTGCACTACTGCTTATGGTATATCTGCTGTGGCTAATCGTCCTTTATGGGTCGGCGGTCAGCTTTATTTATCAACGACTCTACCATTCCCGTGAAAAAACTTCAGACCTTGGGTCCCTGGAAGCGGCACCATTTCATCGCATGGAGCGGGAAGTTTTTGAGGTACTTCAGGCCATTCATACCCTTTCCGGTTCCAAGGCCATGGGCGGAAAATTGTTCGTTCCCTTGGAAAAATTAACCAATGAGCTTTGGGATGACGCAAATACCATTGAGGCGCTCGCAGCGCCTTTGGTCGATTTAGGATTGTTGGCTAAGCGAAGAATCAAATCCGGACCCGTGTATGCGCCGCGAAAAAAATTGGCCGAAGTGGATCTGACTGCGCTTCACAACTTGCTGCTCCGTCTGGATCCCGATAATCAAGGGAAGCTTCGCACCTTAACGGCATTGGATGAATTGAAACACACCTTGGGCATTCTCTATTCTTCCGGAAAACGGAATCCCCCTTTGTATTTATCTACTGTGCTCGTTGACGACACTTCAAATTCGAGGTAAGTGTGCTGCTTTCCCATTTGCAATCCACTACTGGGTATGCGGCTTTATTCGCAACTGGAATTGTTGTCTCCTTCATTAATTCAATATCAGGAGGCGGGTCGGTTCTCAGTCTTCCAATTCTAATTCTTCTTGGCTTGCCCGCAGCCGTGGCCAATGGAACCAATCGAATTGGTGTACTGTGTGGCTCATTGGGCTCCCTCATCGGATTCCGCTCGCATGGAAAATTTCTGCCTAAACTGACCTGGCAAGTAGGTTGGCCGGCGGCCATTGGGGCGCTAGTCGGTTCCCTCCTGGCGGTGCGCCTTCCTGATAAATTCTTCAATCCCATTTTAGCCGTTGTCGTTCTCTTTGTCGTTTTTATGACGATAAAGCGACACCAGGTATCGGCACCTTCCACTGAAGTACCGATTTTAAATCATGGATGGGTAGCACTCCTGGCGTATACGGGTATTGGTTTTTACGGCGGATTTATTCAAGCCGGTTCTGGACTCATCATGATTTACGTTTTTGGAAGGCTTAGCAACCTGGATATTTTTTATATCAATGCCTTAAAGGTTTCCAATACCATTCTATTCATTTCCGTTTCTCTCTTGACCTTTGCCGCGGCAGGTAAGATTGCTTGGCCAATGGCATTGGCACTCGGTCTGGGAAATGCGGTGGGCGGTTGGCTCGGCAGTCATTGGCAAATCAAGCAAGGGGAAGCTTGGGTCAAGCGCTTCCTAATGCTGTCTGGCATTGCCTTGGCTTTAAAACTGTTGTGGGATACGTGGTGGGCTTGGACGAAGTGAAGCGCCTGGAAAGGGCTAACTAACCAGTTTGCTCGACTAATAATGTAGACTTGTTTCTATTCCCGCTATCGGTGATTGAAGGCTGAGGCCAGGTCGACTTTTCCAATTGTCAACGGCTCCATAACCAAGGAGCAACTGAATTTTTGCAAAGCGCCGCCATCGATACGCGGCACTGGCGAGGATGTCATGGCGGGATTCCACTGTGCCGCCCAAAAAAGTTTTACGGGTTCCTTCTGTGGCGGAAAAGTGGTAATCGAATATGGAACTGCCTCTAGATGTGACATCCCTCTGCATAAAAGCGTATTCCAGACGGATATCCAAATCTGAATTCGTTTGCTCTTCCCATGCCGCATGCAAGGCATGGGAATTGGGCGGTAGAGCACTTCCGATTAGGCTGCCAAAATGTTGAAACTGATTGTCCTGCCGTAGATGTGAAAAAACCCAGGGTTCTACACGGGCATATTCCAGTTGCAGTAGAGAATTGTGAAATGGAAAGCCTACTGCTTCACCGCCTAAAGAAAAAGCAAATTTATTACCCCAGAATTCCATATCGTAACCGCTGAAATCGTCCAGTAAGAGTTCTCCAAATACCCGGTAGTGTTTGCCCATCAGCGCTTCCATGTCCATGCCTATGGCAATGTTGTCCCGATCGCCAAGTTGATGCTCCGCATATTTGAGCGGAACAAAGGGAATGGCATACGTCCAGTCCATGGCCCGGCCCGCCGTAACTACTAGTTCCTCCACACCTAATCCAAGGAAAGCCCAGGGCCGGTATTCCAATCGATGCGCGACAATATGGGCTAAAGAATCCACCCATAGGCCAGTTCTTTCTGCAATGATTTTGGTATAGGTAATTTGCCCCATCCGTACCGCCATTCGCAGCTGGGTCATAGGCGCTGCTTCACCCGGTCTCCGGTACCCTAGACGATACCCCCTTTGTGCCGAGGCTCCCGTAAACCCAACAGAATCGCTGGCGGGTAGAGAGTCTTGTACCCAGAACCAGGGTGTTTGAGAAATAGAGGCATGCTGCCAAATACCCGGACCCCATTGATTCCAATCTGAACCGAATTCCAATCGGATGGCCTTTTCCTCAAAGCCGACTACCGTGCGGAAGAAATCCAGTGAACTGGCTTTGCGCGGGATTCCGGATTTTCCGGTTCGATCCGTATTGTAAGGCATGCCGCGTTGCGGATTGTAATTTTCAGTAAAGCGAGGATGCAGAGAACGCTGTTGGCCCAATCCAGGACTCGATAGGAAATGAAATCGGCCAAGGTAGGATCCTTCCAATTTGGCAGAAAGAACACCGTAACCATAGGTCTGGGCCTTAGGGATGGAATCCTGGCCTAAAACTGTTGCGTAAAAATCGGCACTGGCACTGAGATCGAAGTTTTCGTCACTGTAGGTGATTGGCCGATAATGGGTTTCTTCAGAGGCAATGAGGCCAAATTCACGCTGATACGCAAGGAGCCGAGCTTTTTCTCCTTCGGATAGGGAAGCCGCATGGCCTGAGGCTTCTTCAAGCAGCGTCCCGACGAGTAACTTTGGCAGCGGTAATGTATTGAGAAATCCAGGCGAAATGCAGCCTTCTAATTCCATTCGTCGTAAGAATCCATAGACCGGGTGGTTTATATCCACAGGAGTAGCGGTGGCGGTAAGCGCGGACGCAAAGAATAGCGCGATCCAAAATGCCCTGGGGCGAGTGAGTACGGGAAGCATGATTTTTTTAAAAATATCAGGCAGACGTTTTGGACTTCTTGATTTTGACGTAGTCTTCTAGGCTATAGGACCTTTCCGCTTCATCCAGAACCGGATTTGGTTCAAGTTCCGGTACAACGGACGCTTGGGGGTTCTCATGTGAAGCAACTTCAAACCCGTGATTATACTGGGCTTCCAAGCCTTCCTGATGTCTTTGTCTGTCACTAGCGTGTAAGTTCGCTGTGGATCCGAACAAGTCCATTCCATCCAGTGCAGACATGTCCAAGGTTGGCATTTCCTGCTGAAACTTTTGGGCCAAGTTCATGCCTTCTGAAGTTGCTTCCATCAGCATTTCTTGGAGACGGATTGGAATAGTTAATCGTCCCAACATGGTACTGATTTTAATGATCGCCGAATCTGCCAGTTCGTACACACCGAAATAGCAAGTGGCGCCATTGGTCAGTAATTTGAATTCTTCCCCCAGCATGTTCAAAAA